>PKDT01000023.1 GCA_002863085.1 Flavobacteriales bacterium | reverse complement strand
TGACTGAGAAAATGTTGAAACAAAGTCAATTCCGATAACACCACTTAGCCCCTGACATGAGTATGTATCATCACCAAAACTGTAAGTTGCATTACCCAAAATATCACCATCAGTTGTAGAAACGATGAAATTCAATGTTTCACCAACAGCCATTCCAGGAATATCACCTTCTTGACCCCATACTGCAATTGAGTTAACATCTCCAGTCCAATAAACAGAGCCAACAACATCTCCATTTGAATTAGTAACACCAATCCATGCTTCTGTAACAGTTTCGCCTTCAATTGTAATAACAGAACCATTTTGAATTAACAATGTCATATTACAATCTGTTGTAGGTACTTCGCCCCATGGACCATAATCACAGTTAGTAGCTTCTGAGTTGTTCGCAGTTGCCTGTGGGTTAAAATTTGACGCCACATTATCTGTACATCCTAAAATCTCGAAATAACACGAACCATCTTCGTCAGTAGCTAAATTGTTATAGTTGAAAGCACTAGGATCAGTGCAACCGGAAATTTCTTCATTATTACAAACACCATCGTTGTCGTCATCATAACAAATACCGTTACAGTCAAAAAACTCACTTGGATATGTACACGATCCATCATCATCAGTTGATGACATGTCATAGTTACATGCACTTAAATCTGTACAACCTAAAATAGAGCAGTCACCTAATTCACCTAAGAACGGGGCACTTCCCGATAATAAATCAACTCCATCAGAGCTTATAGACCAGCCAATATTGTATTGTTGAATACCACCTCCGGCACTAACTTCTGTACAGTCGTTCAAATCGCCACAGAAAGAAACGGTCTCCTGATATAGATTTCCCAGTGAAAATTCCTCATCACCAACAGAAATTGTACTCCCGTACCAACCTGCAACAACACCATTTGTATACATAAATAGGTTTATTTCAGATAGTCCTAAATCACTACATTGGTTGATACAGGAACCATCGTTAGTGTTAGCTAACGGATCAAAGTTCCATGCATCTTCATCAGTGCAGCCTAAACTAACTTCTATGCAGGATCCGTCATCATTAGTTGCTTCCTCATCATAGTTAAATGCATTTGGATCAGTACAACCGGGAGAGCAAATGGAGGTCTCTCCGGCACAAATTTCAAAGTTATCTATAGAATAATCAAAATCCGATCCACCTCCCCAAAAATTGACTGAACCTAAATCGCCAAACCAATTCCATGTTTCAACACACTGGTCGTTTACCACAATTGACGCTGTGTTATTATCCAAGTCAATAGATGCACTTACATCAACATTCCCAAAATCGTAGTTCCAAGTTTCGTATGACTGTGTTGTGTAGCCCAGTCCATCACTTCCAAAAACAACTTCGACTTCCCATTGAAAGTTATCCGAGCTGTTGTTATTACCAATACTGAAATACCCATCTCCACCATCAAAAATACCCATCGTAAACGAAATATTATATGAACCATCTTGAAATATTGGAGTTGATGAAATAATATCTGTAGTATTTGTTATTATAGCAGCACCATTGCTAATCAATGCTTCTTCAGTAGTCTCACCAGACCATGTTTCAAAATATGTGCTTGATGATACCCCTTCTCCATCCTCTATATTATCGAAGTTTTCAGTTTCACAATAATTTTCACAATCTTGTGCATACCAGCACGAACCGTCGTCAGATGTAGCATTTTCATTGTAATTACATGCTTCAATACTGGTACATCCTGGTGTTGGACAACCGTTACCAAGTCCATTTGTAATTACAGAACTCCAATAACCGCCAGTTCCATCGTTTGAATCAAATTCATAATCTCCAATAGCTAAAGAAGCTGAGCCAAAACCACCTCCGTTAGAACTGGATAATGATATTGTGTAACACCCATTTTCTAAGTCTAAACATCCTAAGTCGCTGAAATTATTACCACCTGAAACAACAGTATTTCCATCGATGTCAGAAATAATAAACCCAAAGTCTGTTCCAAAACCATTATTTACAGTAACGTCATATGTATCAAAATCACATTCAAAAATACATGTACCATATTGTGTGCTTCCAGAAAATCCTGCAAAGAGAGATATATCATTTTCATTTCCATCTTGATTGATTATTGTTATGGCAGCGCCATTCCAACCATCTCCATATGTGTCAGACATATTTAAAGTATAGCAGCCATTTGGATCTAAACACAACCAAGTGTCAACGATGCCAGGATTAGAAAAATCAGTCCCACCACCTAGTTCTCCGGCATTAAATATTGTGTCCCCATTTTCATCTTCTAAATTCCAAGCAATTTCATAAGGATATGTACCTGATGAAGTCTCAATAAGTACAGACTCCCAGCCAAGTTCGGCACAAGGATAAAAACACGAATTATCATCCACATTACTGGATGGGTCAAAGTTTACAGCCGCAGGGTCAGTACATCCAAAGAAAATACCACAATCTTCTGCATCAACTCCAGCAGCGAATGTGGCAACTGACTCGTATCCTTCGTTAAACTCAAAAGTCATGTCTCCAACAATTAGCGAGTTTCCGTTCCAACCATCACCACCAGTATCAAACATGTTAATAGTGTAGCAACCTGGTTCAAGACAAACACCTGTATTGTCAGGTGCGTCACCTTCTGCAACAATATTAGCTTCCGAATCTGTTATTTGCCAAGAAATTTGATATTGTAAAGAACCACCATCACATGAAATATAATATGAATCAAGTCCTGATTCACAAAGATATACACATGTACCGTCCTCAAAATTAGCATCAGAGTCAAAGTTGGAAGCATTAGCGTCAGTACATCCGTAGTACAAACAAGGATTACTTGAGTCATTAGGAGCACTTTCATTGATAGTTGCATTTTCATCATAATTGTCAGCTGTTGTGTCAGTACATCCATAAACAGGACAACTTCCTCCAACAGCTTGATAAATATAAGCATACCATGAGCTAAAACCGTTCCATCCAAATTCATCTTCTCCCACGACCAAGGTGGCACCTTGATTTCCACCACCGTTTGCACTTGCCAAGTTAATGTCATAACAATCGTTTGGATCAAGACATAGGAAGCCTGAGAAATTATTTCCACCACTTACAACAATATCATTTTCGCTGTTAGTTATTGAAAAGCCAAAGGAAGTTCCTTGTCCATTAACAACTGATACAGGAATTTCTACAAAGTTACATTCACTTGAACAATTATACGAGTCATTTCCATTTGAACCAGCATATAGACTTATGGATGTTCCTCCAAAGTCAAGTGTGTTGCCATTCCATCCATCACCATATGAGTCTTGCATTTCGATTGTGTAACAAACATTATCCAACAGACATACTTCATTTGAATATGGTGCACCTCCTGATGCAACTAAATTTCCAAGTTCGTCATAAATTTGCCATGATACTTCATTTTGCCATGTACCACCATCACAAGTAATTAGTGTTGGAAATTCACCATCTTCTTCATCGCATGTATATATACATGAACCGTCATTTTGATTTGCTAAATCATCATAGTTATCCGCATTTGGATCAGTACATCCAGGTGTTGGTTCAATGACACATGTGCAATCATATCCAAGACCTTCCATATAGTCTACAGAGTAATCTAATACCCATACGTAATAATAACAGCTATACAATTCACTTGTATCAAGCCATGAATCACAATCATAATTACATGAACCGTCATCTAAGTTAGCATCTGAATTATAGTTTTCAGCCTCTACATCAGTACATCCAAGAGTTACACATTCATCATTATTAATTCCAAATGGGGCAGTTTCACTACTACCTGTTGCTTCAAATTCTATATTAATACCATCGCCTGTAATTGATAGTTCATTACCACTCCAACCGTCTCCAAAAGAATCTGTCATTTCAACCGTGTAACAGCCGTCAATAAGACAAATACCTTCTTCGACAAAAGGAGCACCACCTGATAGAATAATGATACCGTTTTCGTCAAAAATAGTCCAACCAACTTCACTTTGCCATGAACCTCCGTCACAACTAATTGTAACAGCTGTACCTCCATCTAAACATGAATATGTACAGGAACCGTCATCGATATTATTAATTTCATCATAGTTGTCAGCTTGTTCGTCAGTACAACCAAAGTATATACCACACTGACTTGGTTCGCCAATTGCGATATTTTCAACTTGTGCATTGTCGTTCATTGGGCCAACAAAATTCCATGTATAACCACTTCCAGACTCTAGTGTTAAAACATTTCCGTTCCATCCATCACCAAAAGAGTCTTGCATTGAAACTGTGTAACAACCTTGAGGAAGACATGTTACATCGTTGAACGGAGCCTGACCTTCAAGAACAAGCACATTGTTTGAATCAAATATTTCCCAAGATATTTCTCCTTGAAAAATTCCACCATCAAGATTTATTTCTAGTGACTCATATGAATTGCCATTAGCATCTGTAAACGATGAACAGTCATATAAACAACTGCCGTCAGACTGTATTGCGTTTTCATTGTAATTAGTTGCGTTAGAGTCTGTACAACCAATAAATTCTCCACAACTTCCACCTCCAACTTCGAAAAGAGCAGTTCCAGACGTACCAGTTTCTAATGTGAATTCAATCTCATTTCCAATTTCAATGGTATTTCCGTTCCATCCGTCACCGAAATTATCAGTCATAACGATTTCATAACAATTTGGTGCTAGGCACAAACCAAATTCAGAAAAATCGTTACTATTATAGGGTGCTCCTCCTGATAGGTACTCAAAACCGTCAATTGTTTGTATAGTCCATCCAACTTCAGCTTGAAAATTCCCACCATCGACAGAGATATTATAGTATTGGTAGTTTTCATTATCAACAATACCATCTCCGTCGGTATCGCCACAAACATACAGGCATTCTTCGTTTCCGTTGTTGTCAGAGTTAGCGTTGGGGTTGTAATTTGAAGCCCAAGGGTCTAGGCATCCAAAAATTTCAGGAATATTGAACTGAATAGTAATGTAATTATTTTCAAAGTTTTCTTCACCAAACTCAGGATTCACCCCTAACGGTTGACTAGACCCACCGTTTAGCCAGATAGTTATACTGTGGTCGCCAGGACCAATATTATTAACAGATGTAAATTCAGAAATATCATATGTAAATTCATAATTAGTTCCCAAATAGTATCCGTCACTTGTTACATATTCATTAAGAATTTCTGAAAATCCTGTTATATTTGAAGGAGAATCAGAAACTTCAGCAAAACCATCAATTAATATCCATGTAGTACCCGCAGTTTCAACTCCTTCGGAATTTACAGTGGTTTCAGTACCAGAATTTGTTACACCAAATGACAGCAATCCAGTATCTTGATCAAAATTGACACTATTGGATGTGAATTTTACGTCAGAGAAACCAAAAGTTTCAGAGTTGCTGCATGCCGCACCACTAGTTGAATCAAAATATGAAGACCCTGATAAAGCAAAAACTGAAATATCAGCGTTTTGAATTTCCCAGGCAACTTGTTGTGGGTCACCTTCGTCAACAACAATTTGATAACATCCGTTTAATAAGTCATCGGGAGCACAAAAGTTCACCACATAACCCAACTCGCCAACAAAATCGTCATTTAAAGGACATTCTAAGCAGTCATCGTGATTTACTTGTCCATCAGGCAATGGACCACCAAAATTTGGATTAATGCTTCCGTCATCAAGAAATTCACTTTCATCAATTAGACCACAACAATCAGCATCGTCATATCCATCTCCATCTAAATCACCTATCTCAGTTATAACAGGAGGTAGTTCATACATTATTTCGAATGAAGGTGAAAAATAAAATACTGTATCCATAATGTCATAAATTTGAGAGTCTTCCCAAATATTAAAAACGGTCATCGATGTACCACTCCATCCATTTTCACCACTTAAATCCATGAAAGTTCCAACAAGCATTAGTGTATTGTCTGGATTACCACAACCCCAGTAAGCACAACAATTTTCGCATTGAGTGTTGGCACCCTCAGCATAGTTATCAGCAGCATTTCCTGGAAATGGTGACCAGCTTTGTAACCCATCGTCCATACATCCAACAACGTCATATGCATCACATCCATCGAACCCCGGATTGTTTAAACACCATTCCTCGGGTGTTTGACATGCGTTACATGCATTACATTCAACTTCTAAGACATTATCACAACATAAGTTATTATATAGACAGGAACCATCATCAATATTCGCATAATTCAAATAATTGCATGCAGAAGAGTCCATACAGCCAGGGTACTCACCTTCAGGGGTTACAATAATTGTTCCAATCATTCCTTGTGAGGCATGAGATCCAATAGAACAGTCATATGTGTAAGTACCTTCTACATTAAAGGTCCAAGAACCAATCAAAGTGGGAGTTTCGGAGTTTGAATAAACAGCCTGCAGTTCGAATGATTCGGGGTTTTCAAAGTCAACACCTGTGATTGAATTTGTTTGAAAGTTTACATTGTGCAAACCTCCAACATTAGTCCATGTAACTGTTGAGCCAACTTCAATTTCTAGAGTGTTGGGGGAGTAGTAAAATGCTCCAGCATCAACCTCATAAAATCCAGGCTGAGTGAATGAAAATTGGATCCCAAATGTTGTGACAATTAGAGCCACGAAAAGATTTAACTTCTTCATAATTTCAATATTTTTTTTGTTTTAGGGGTATATTTAACAGCGAGTCAAATAAGTTTATGTTGTTAAAGTTTAATAACTAACACATCCTAAATTTACTAAATTTATATTAGAAATCAAAAAGAAAATTTGATGGAATTAATAAGTTAAATTGTACAGACCGGTCTGTTTAATTTGCTAAAATATAACAAAACTTAAACATACGTAGTTAGATAATTAATTATCTTTTATACCATTAATATAATTGGTTTCTTCAGTAATCATACCGTCCTTTGCATAAATTTTTGTTGGGCCATTGAGAATGCCATTATCATATGTATATAGAATATTTCTTTCACCGTTATCGTAATACCAGATGATTTCACCATCTTTTTTTCCGTTGATAAAAGATCCGGACTCTTGTAGCTTCCCGTTTTTGTAAAATTTTGAGTAGTTACCGTTTTTAACTCCATTTTCGTAACTTGTTTTGCTTTTTACTTTTCCGGTTGTGTGAATAGTAATTTGTTCTCCGTGGAGTTTGTCCATTTTGTAATTCTCTTGAGCGTTTAGTTTTCCTCTGTTGTCGAAGTATATAAACATTCCGTCTCTGATGTCATTTTTGAAATTACCAACAACTTTTACTACCCCATCCTTATTTTTTTCAATGTACTGACCATTGAGAATTTCATTATCAACTTTCTCGGATTGACATCCAATTAAAGATATTATGAACAAATAGAAATATGTGAATCTCATAGTTTTTTGACTGTAAATTTAAAAAATATTAATTATTATTCAACTATTTCGTAATGGTATTCATTTTCACCTTCATCTTCATCTTCATCTTCATAATCCCATTCATATTTCTTTTTTTGAGGACCAATGTTTTTTAATAAAATTGAAAATATCAAACCTATAATTGACCCGCTTAAATGTCCTTCCCATGAAACACTAGGTTTAACCGTTCCTGGAAATATACCCCACACCATACTCCCATAAAGAAACACAATTAATAAGGAAAAGGATAATAATTGAATATTATTTCTAATAATTCCACTAAAAAATAAAAAAGATGCTAAACCATAAATAATACCACTTGCTCCAATATGATAAACTTCCCTTCCAATCATAAAAAGTAATAGTCCACTAAAAAAATAAATTGTAAAAAAAATTAAGTAACCATGGCGGTCAAAAAAATGTATTAAAGCCGAAGTCAGGAAAAATAATGGAATTAAGTTATTAAATAAGTGATTAGTCGAGCTATGGATCAATGGATACAAAAAAAGACCATAAAATTTATCAAAATTTCCAGGATAAACACCGAGTGTATGGAAGCTAACACCATTTTTTATTTCTACTAATTTAATGAACGAAATGATAATGCAAAGGCAAAGAGGGAAAAAAAATGTCTTTGGTGAAATTTTTTTATTTTCTATATCTATTTCGCTCATGATTTAAAAATAATTATTTTTGAGTATGTCTGTAAACAAAAATAATTACAAATCTGTTTGGAATCTCTATTCTACGATAATAATTTCATTTATTATTTTTATTACATTTACTTTGGCTCAATCAATGATATTGTTTTTGATCCAAAAGACTCAGTCGGATTATGTAGTTGATTTGAAATCTCTAGCTTACAATTACTTAGGAGTTATTTCTTTTTTTTCTTCAATATGTGGATGTATTTGCGTCTATTTTTTCATAAAAATTAAAAACTTTGAATTTAAAAAGTATTTAAACATTAACTATCCGCGTTGGAAAATTAGTTTAAGATTTTTATCTCTTACTATTGCGCTTATTTTGATTATGGAACTAATTTCGAATTCCTATCCAGATCTTTTTGATACTGACTTTGTTAGGGATAGTTACACTAAATCTAACAATTTAATATTTTTTTATCTTGGAGTTGTTCTATTTGGACCTATGTTTGAAGAACTTTTATTTAGGGGTTTTTTGTTTAAAGGAATTGAGAAATCATTTATTGGTGGACATGGGGCAGTATTGATTAGCTCATTTATTTTTTCCATTATACATGTCCAATATGGATTTTATATTATAGTATTTTTATTATTTCCAATGTCACTTTTATTAGGATATGCTAGACTTATGTCCGGAAGTATCCTCTTGCCTATATTTTTACATTCGTTTAATAATTTTGTGACATCGATCATTACTCACTTAGAAGTTTACTAGAACTTGAACCTGGGTACATGTCAAATTTGATGAGTCTACATTCTAGTTGGCCATTAAATAATTTAATTTTTCTACTTGGCCTTAAACCAATTTTTTTTAATTCATTAATTTCACTGCTAATTATCCAGGCTGTTGAGTTTTGATAATTGTGTTTTAATACATCACCAATTTCTTTATAATAATCAGGTCTGTAGCTTATTCTCCTTCCGTATGGCGGGTTGAACATCAAAAAACAATTGTTATGATTTTGTGATTTGAAAAAGTTTGCCCCATCAACTTTAATTATTTTTTCTAGTCCTGAGTTTTGACAATTATTTCTGGAAATTGCAACGGATGATGCAGCTATATCAAATCCGTAAATATTCTTATCGTATTGTTTTTCTTCTTTTTTCAAATCTTGTTTAATCTTTTCATAGAGACTTATATCAAAATTTTTCCATTTTTTGAAACCGAATGATTTTCTTTTTAAATTAGGAGCTTTGTTTGTTGCAATCATTGCAGCCTCAATTAAAAATGTTCCAGATCCACACATAGGGTCAATAAAGCTTACTTTTTTATCCCAACCACTTAGTAAAATTATTCCCGCAGCTAGCACTTCGTTTATGGGGGCTTTGAATTGATTTAATCTATATCCTCTTTTGTGAAGGGATTGTCCAGAGCTATTAATAGAAATACTACACTGCTTATTTGTGATATGTAAGTTGATATTATAGTCAGGACTTTTAATATCAACTGAAGGCCTATTGTTATGAAATTTTTTAAATTGATCAACAATTGCGTCCTTTACAACAAGTGATGTGTATTTGTTGTGGTTAAAAAATTTAGAATTCACAGTTGAACTAACACTGAAAGTATTATGTACGTTAAAAATATTATCCCATTTAATTTTAGATGCTTGATGATAAAGAATTTTTTCATTATTTGCGTTGAAGACTCTTTCAGTTTTTAGAACTTTTAGAGCAGTTCTTAAATTCATATTTGATTTATATAAAACTGTCTTGTCACCAGAAAAATAAACACAACGGTTACCAATTTCAATGCTTGATGCACCAATTTGAGTCAACTCATCATATAGTACCTTCTCAAGACCATATAAAGTAGTAGCAGTATAATTATTAATTTCATTCATCTTCTTTACTTTATATTAATTCAATATAATGAAAAAAGGGGACACAAAAGTATCCCCTTAGAATAGAAAAAATTAATTATTTACTAAAAATTATTTGTTTATGCGTATAGATTCATCCATTTTTTTAATGGAATTTGTTTCCAGTATCCTTCAGTCCAACTCCATCCGTTTGAACTTTTAGACCACTTACCATCCACATAAATATATCCAACTTTTTTTGATTTCCAGTGGCCACTAACCCATACATATTTATTATTTTCAACCTTCCATTGGCCATTAACCCAAATCTGCGATCTTTTTTTTATATTTTGTTTAACAACATTTTCTGGTGTTTCTAATTTCGATGCCAAAATTGGTCCCTTTGTTTGTGCATTTGAGATTATCATCGATGATAGTACTATTGTTCCTATTAAAGAGAATTGGGTAAATTTTTTCATATTTAAGAATTTAAAGTTAAACATTGTTTTCAATATTAACATAGAATCAAATTGCGTGCCAAAGTACTTAACGAATTAATTAATTATATTTGAAAATGGTTTTAACATCCTCAAAAATTATTCCGTTGGGCTTTGAAGCCCCACATTTTAATCTTTATAACCCTCATTTAGATAAATATCAGTCTCTTAATGAACTCAAATCAAATACCGCTACCGTTATAGTTTTTATGTGTAATCATTGCCCATATGTAGTTCACATACTTAATTCATTAGTTCAAATTTCAAACATATATATGAAGAAGTCTGTAGCCTTCATTGCCATAAATTCCAATGATATTTCTGCTTACCCTGATGATTCTCCAGAAAAAATGATAGATCTGGTTAAAAACTATGGTATTCGTTTTCCTTACTTGTTTGATGAGTCACAGTCTACAGCTAAATTATATAATGCTGCATGTACTCCGGATTTCAATATTTTTAATAAAGAATTAAAATGTGTATACAGAGGACAATATGATGATTCAAGGCCCGGTAAAAAAAATAAACCCAATGGAAATGATATTACTAATGTTTTGGATTTAATTTTAAAGAACAGGGAAATACCAAAGTCGTCAAAACCATCAATCGGATGTAACATTAAGTGGAGGTAATTTTTATCAATATTTAAATTTTTGAATTCATTTTTTCTATATTTTGAAGACTCAGGCAATAAATCATTATTTTTGTATTATAAAAAAAACATTTTTTGATGAGGTATATTTTAATAATATGTGTGTTAATTTCCAATTTCGTTTTTTCACAATCCGATATTGTTGGTGGTGAAGATTGTGATATTTCTCAATATCCTTGGCAAGCCTCATTGAGTGTCTCTGCTGGTAATGGTTATTACTACTCGTGTGGAGCTTCAATAATTAATGAGTATTGGCTTATTACGGCCGCCCACTGCCTAGAGGAAGGAAATCAAGTAGCAAATCCTGAAGACGTAACGATTAATGTTGGTAGCTCATATTCATCTGGGTCAGGCGGAACCGATTATCAAATTTCTGAAGTTATAGTTCATCCGTCATATGGCGGTTCAGCAAGTAACGGTAATGATATTGCTTTACTAAGGACAACAGATCTCATACAATTTAATCAAGACGTTCAGCCAATTGACTTAATTTGTTCTTATCAGGTTGCCAACGGGGCACAAGACCCTGGAGCAATGACAACAGTAACCGGTTGGGGAAACACCTCCCAAAACGGATCTGGTTCAAGTATTTTGCAGTATATAGAAGTACCAATAATTGACTACAATGATTCGGGTTTAAGCTGGCAACTTAACGTTAATCCGGTTACTGAAATTATTGCAGGATCAATTGAAGGTGGCATGGACTCATGTCAGGGAGACAGTGGTGGTCCACTAGCAGTTAGAAATGTTGAAAATACTGCATGGTTACTTGCTGGAATAACAAGTTGGGGCCTTGGGTGTGCTCAACCAGGAAGACCAGGGGTATATACTAAGGTTTCTAGCTATATCAATTGGATTCGTTCAAATACAGACCAGTGTGTTAATGCAAACCTCAGTACCTCTTGTGATGCAACAAATTTAATTTCAGGATGTATGGATGAAAACGCATGTAACTACAATCCTTCTGCTGAAATAGATAATTGTTGTATATATTCAACTAATCCTATCTTAGATTGTGACGGTAATTGTGTAAATAACTCTGATGGAGACAGTTTATGTGACGAAGAGGATAATTGTCCCTATGATGCAAATACTAGCCAGTCTGATAGCGATAATGATGGGGTAGGGAATGCATGTGATAATTGCTACGGAATATATAATCCAGATCAAGAAGACATTGATGGAGATGGTCAAGGCGATGCTTGTGATCCTGACGATGGTTTGAATATCATCGAGAATTATTGTGAATACAATAAAACCAAATTATTTTATGATATTTTTGGAAGAAATATAAAGTTTCCGGAATCAGGACTTATTTTGCACCAAAATTCTGATGGTACTTTTCAAAAAATTAAAATTGTTAATCACTCTAAATAGTCTAAAATGTCTAATTTAAAAAGAAGAAAGGCCATAGATTGTAAACTCGTTAAAGAATCAAAATCATACAGTGGTTATTTTAAGTATATAGTTACTGTGGAAGATGTTGACGGCTCTGTAACTAAACATCCTAGCTATGGAGTTGATATGCAAGATGCAATAAAGCGTCTTGTAAGATCTCAAAACGCAGATAAGGTGGTTGAGGTCGTTGAAAAAAAACAACAATTTTTTTTATTAGCCTTATTTGCTTTCTGTGTTTTAATTCCACTTTTAGGTATAATAAGTAGCGATGGTAAAAATAATTTCTGGCTCATTCTTCCTTTAATTACAATTACTATGTTGTTTTTTTTATATGAAATCTTAGAAAATTTTAGAAAAAATAAATTTTTAGATAAGAAAAACCCTAACAAAAGTTAGGGTTTTTTGTTGCGGGGACAGGACTTGAACCTGCGACCTTTGGGTTATGAGCCCAACGAGCTACCAACTGCTCCACCCCGCATAGCAAATATAATACTATTTTTTTTAATTGTTTAAAAGTCTAAGTATCAAAGTTGTTTATCTATATTTGTTATCATGCATAAATCTGGTTTTGTTACAATTATAGGAAATCCAAATGTTGGTAAATCAACTTTGATGAATGAGCTTGTAGGAGAAAGGCTATCTATTATCACTAATAAAGCTCAAACTACAAGGCATAGAATATTAGGAATAGTCAGTAGTGAAGATTACCAGATTGTATTTTCAGATACCCCAGGAATAATTAAACCTCACCACAATCTTCATAATTCTATGATGAATTTTGTTAGTAATTCAATTGAGGATGCTGATGTTATTATTTACATGGTTGACTGCAACGAAGTGGAGTTAAAAAATTCTGATTTCTCTCTTAAACTAAAAAAAAATAAGACACCAGTATTTCTCCTAATTAATAAAATTGATCTAGTTTCTCAAGAACTAGTAATTGAAAGAATTAGTTACTGGTCAAAAAAAATTCCAAATTCTCATATTTTTCCAATTTCAGCGAAAACAAAGTTTAATACTAAACTTATTTTAGAAGAGTTAGTAAAAATTTTACCCAATTCTCCAGCTTATTTTCCAAAGGATACTTTGACAGACAAATCTGAGAGATTTATTTCATCTGAGATTATTAGAGAGAAAATCATGGAAAGGTATAAACAAGAGGTACCTTACTCCACAGAAGTTGAAGTTGATTCATTTGAGAACAAAACCAAGTTATTAAAGATTGAAGCGACTATTTATGTTGAAAGAGAATCTCAGAAGGCAATCATCATTGGTAAAAAAGGTATAGCTATTAACGCAATTGGTTCAAGTGCAAGGAAATCACTACAAAATTTTTTTAACAAAAAAATATTTTTAGGTTTATACGTTAAAGTTTCCAAAAATTGGAGAAATAAAAAGTTACAATTAAAAAAATTCGGATACAACTAAAACTCATGGGTAATTTAGTAGCTATAGTAGGTAGACCAAATGTAGGTAAGTCGACACTGTTTAATAGGTTAATACAAAAAAAACAAGCCATAGTCGATAATGAAAGTGGTGTTACTAGAGATAGACACTATTCAAGAACAGATTGGAACGGTGTAACTTTTTCGTTAGTTGACACCGGAGGTTACACGTCGTCATCAAATGATAAATTTGAAAAAGAAATAAGAAGACACGTAAAATCTGCAATAGATGAGTGTACCTTAATTTTATTTGTTGTTGATGTTCAAAGTGGTATAACAGACCTGGATGATCTGATTTCAAAAATGTTAAAAAAATATTCAAAAAAAGTAATATTAGTTGTAAACAAGGTTGACGATGGTTTACATCTTTATGATGCCTCAATATTTTACAAATTAGGATTTGGAGATTTTTTTTCAATTTCATCTATCAACGGAAGCGGCACAGGTGATTTACTTGACGAATTAGTAAAATATTTAGATAAGGAAAAAAAATATCCTATTACAGATAGCTTACCAAGAATTTCTGTTGTAGGTCGTCCTAATGCGGGAAAATCTTCTTTGATTAATTCTTTACTTGACGAAGAAAAAAATATTGTAACTGACATAGCTGGCACAACTAGAGATGCAGTTGATTCATTATTTAATAAATATGGCCATAATCTGAACTTAGTTGATACAGCTGGAATTCGAAAAAAAAATAAAGTACAAGGAGATGTTGAATATTACTCAGTACTTAGAGCTATTCGTTCAATTGAAAACTCAGATGTTGTAATATTATTAATAGACGCTACCAGGGGTTTTGAAGCTCAAGATCAAAAGATATTTGATTTAATTCAAAAAAATAATAAAGGCTTAGTTATCGTTGTTAACAAGTGGGATTTAATTGATAAGTCGAAAAACTCTACTCAACAATTTATTGAAGAAATAAGTCACAAAATTGCACCGTTTACAGATGTTGAAGTTTTATTTGTTTCAGCTACTGAAAAACAAAGAATTTTGAAAATTATGGATGAGGCTATGAATGTTTACAAAAGAATGAAATTCAGAGTGTCTACAGGATCCTTAAACAGGTATTTATTGGAAATAATTTCGATTACACCGCCACCCTCTGTGAAAGGAAAATATGTTAAAATTAAATACATCACTCAGCTACCAAGTAAGAAGCCAACGTTCATATTTTTCTGCAATCTTCCACAATATGTCAAAGAAAGTTATAAAAGATTTTTGGAAAATAAGATTAGATTAAAATTTGACTTCAAAGGAGTTCCTATTCAATTATTTTTTAGAAAAAAATAGTGAAAATCATCCGAAAAATTCCTTTTTAATCACTTCCACATAGTCTAACTTTTCCCACGGAAATAATTCAACTAACTTATTATTAAGATTAGATTTTGTGAATTTGGACTCTCTACCCATATGACCATAAGATGATGTCGCTCTGTAAATGGGACTTTTTAAATTAAATCTATTTATGATTGCCAAAGGAGTTAATTTAAATATCTTTTCAACTTTTGAACTTATTTGAGAGTCATTCAAATTAATATTTGAGGTTCCATATGTATTAATAAAAATACTTACAGGTTCTGCTACACCAATAGCATATGCAATTTGAACAAGTACTTCATTTGCAATACCTGCAGCAACTAAATTTTTAGCAATGTGTCTCGTTGCATAAGCAGCGGATCTGTCGACTTTCGATGGATCTTTACCACTGAAGGCACCCCCTCCATGGGCTCCTCTACCACCATAAGTGTCAACTATTATTTTTCTTCCTGTTAAACCAGTGTCACCATGAGGCCCACCAATAACAAAATTACCAGTAGGGTTTATTAAAATTTTCAAATCTTTTTCAAATAATTTTTGAATTTTTTTTGAAAATGTATTTTTAACTCTTGGTAATAAAATATTTTTAATGTCATTAGTTATAACTTCTCTCATCGTATCTTCGTCGTCAAATTCATCATGTTGAGTTGAAATAACAATGTTGTCAATTTTTATGGGTTGGTTAGTTTCAGAATACTCAATTGTAACTTGTGATTTAGCATCTGGTCTTAGATAACTGATTAGTTCAGATTCATTCTTTCTTATCTTATTTAGTTCAATTAGTATTTTATGGCTAATACTTAAAGGAAGTGGTATTAGGTTGTCGGATTCATTCGTGGCATAGCCGAACATTATCCCCTGGTCTCCTGCACCTTGGTTTTTTTTTTCGACACCCCTAGATATGTCAGTGGATTGTTCGTCAATATATATGTCGACTTTGCAACTTTTATAGTCAAATTTATATGAACGATTTGTGTATCCAATATCACGAATGACACTACGAGCAATTTTTTCAATGTCAATATTTTGAGCCTTGGATTTAATTTCTCCACTCACAATTACTCTATTTGTTGTAACAAGTGTTTCACATGCAACTTTAGAGTCGGGGTCTAATGATAAATATTTGTCTAATATCGCATCCGAAATTTGATCAGCAATTTTATCGGGGTGGCCCTCAGAAACAGACTCAGATGTAAAGAAGTATGACATATAAATATTTTTAAATATACAATATTATTAATTTGGTTTAAAAATTCAAGTATCTATCAATTTTAAGAATTTATTTGCTAAGTTGCCATCAAAGTCGGATATTTTTTTGTCAGCTAAAATTTCCCCCTTATTTAGTATAATAATTCTATTACAGATTTCTTCAATTTCTTGAATAACATGAGACGAGACTATCACAATTTTGTCTTTGCCGAGATTTGTGATAATTTTTCTTATTTCCACGAGCTGCTTAGGATCTAAGCCAGATGTAGGTTCATCAAGCATAATAATTTTTGGTTCATGAATTAATGCTTGTGCAATACCAACTCTTTGCCTGTATCCTTTAGATAATGTTTTTATGGTTTGATTTTTTACGTCTAATAAGAATGTCAGCTTCATTATTTTATCACATGCACTGCGAGTTATTTTATGTAAATCGCATACAAATTTTAAAAATTCGTTTACAGTCATGTCTTTGTACAAGGGATTGTCTTCTGATAAGTATCCAATCATAGACTTTGTTAAAATTTTGTTTGAGACTGTGTCATTTCCAAATACATCAATCCTGCCCGAGTCTTGAGTATATATTCCTATTATTGTTTTCATTAATGTTGACTTCCCTGCTCCGTTAGGACCAAGAATACCTACAATATCACCGGCCTTAGCCTCAAAATTAATTTTTGATATTATTTTTTTCTTACCAATAATTTTTGAAATATTTTTTAATACTAAACTCATAGTTTTATCAAATTTAAAAATTTAATTTGTTAAAAGTAGCTTTTATAGTTATTGAGAATTAACTTTATATTATATGAAAGGTTTAGTTGTTAAATCTACTGGCATAATATGTACCGTATTTTTTGAGGGTAAGAACTATAATTGCAGAATTAAAGGAAAGTCTAGATTAGATAAAATTGAATTTACAAACCCAGTTTCAGTAGGCGATTATGTAGATTTTACGTATGATTACGTGAACTCGATAGGCTTCATAGAGAAGGTTCACGATAGAAAAAACTACATAATAAGGAAGTCAGTCAATTTGTCTCATAGAGGTCAGGTCATTGCTTCAAATATTGATCAAGCAATGCTAATGATAACTATTGAAAACCCATCTACATCATTAAATTTTATTGACAGATTTTTGGTCCAATCTGCTGCATATGATATTGAAACAATTCTTGTGATAAATAAAATTGATTTAATGAACGACAAAACTGAAACGGTGAAAAAAGAAATTACAAAAATCTACCAAGAGATTGGCTATGAAGTTTTATCAATTTCAGTCAAAGATGATGTTAATATCCAAACTATTAAAAAAAACCTCAAAAATAAAGTTACTCTTATTTCAGGACACTCTGGAGTTGGAAAGAGTAGTTTAATAAATTCAATTCAACCAGACTTATCAATTGAAACTAGAGAGATTTCCAATTATCATAAACAAGGAGTTCATACTACTACATTCTCTAACATGTATACACTTAAGTTAGGTGGCTACTTAATCGATACTCCTGGAATTAAAGGTTTAGGACTCATGGATGTTAATATGGATAATTTATCTAAATATTTTCCTGAGATGTTGTCTGCCAGCGAATACTGTAAATTTAATAACTGTATGCACATTAATGAACCTGGTTGTGGTGTTAAAAAAGCTTTAGAAGAAGAAAGGATTGCGACTTCAAGATATCAAAGTTATTTATCGATGCTTGATAAGAATTCTACGTATAGAAAAAATAATTATGAATTATGAGGACAATAATTCAAAAAGTAACCAGAGCTTCAATTTGCGTTGAAAAAAAATATTTTGTAAAAATTAACAAAGGTTTACTATGTTATGTTGCTTTTAAAAAAGATGACAAAATAGTCGATATTTTACGAACAGTTAACAAGATATCAAAATTAAAGATATTCGATAGTCAAAAATCGGTTAATGACATAAATGGTGAAATATTAGTCGTCAGTCAGTTTACTCTCTATGCTGAAATAAAAAAGGGATGTAAGCCCTCATTTAGTAAAGCAGCCAACAGACAAACAGCCAAACCCCTTTATGAGAGATTTTTGTCAGAATTTAATAGAATTTACCCTGGCCTTAAGTTAAAGTCAGGGCTTTTCGGTGAGGACATGAAGATTGAGTCAGTTAATGACGGTCCATTTACATTGTGCTATGATACGGACATTTTGTAATCGTTAATACAAGTAGTTATATACTATTTTTATCTTGTTTGACAATGACAGTCCTCCTGGATTTATCCCGTCTTTGCCTTCGGGGATAACTACATTTATTTTATTAAAGTAATCAATCCAAACATCCAAGGTTTGACCGTTTACTTTATAAGTCATCGGCTGTAAATCAAATAGAGGTTTATTATTATTTGCTTCTAAAAAAATTTTATAAATCAGCTCGGAACAGTAATACTTATCATTATTGATATTGAATTCATCGTCATATTCTTTCCCAATTAAATTCTTTCCATGTTTGATTGCGTCAGGAATCAGTTTTTGGTATTTTTTTTTGAGTCTACCCACAGCAATTTTAGATATCTCATTTTTTTGACTCCGAAGTAAAAACTCAGTTAGTTTTGTTGTGTCGACACCTTCGTATGCCTCAATTACGTATGCACTTTTATTAATAAATGTTAAAATACCAACGTGAGAGAAGTTCATATTTTTGTAACCACGAGTCACCTTCTCAATGCCTTCACATAATGGGCTTGTATCTAAATCTTGGAAAATTATATCTCCCTCATTGAATTCAAAAAGTGGCCCTTGTGAGAGGCAAGGAGTTGATAGAAACAGTAACAAATAAAGCTTAGTTAATTTCAGCAAGTATGACAATTTGATTATTAACCATCTCAACACTTCCTTCAGCAATATTTACATTGTGGATTTTTGAGTTTTTATCAGTAACTTTAATATTTCCAGAAATTAGGGTTGACATAATTGGAGCGTGGTTGTCAAGCATTTCGAATGTGCCGTTTTCACCAGGAACAATTACAGATTTTGCTTCAGCTTCTAATAATTTGTTTTCAAGTGTCAGTATTTTAACATTCATTAGTTAGCCTCTTTTATCATTTTTTCACCTTTATTGATTGCTTCCTCAATTGTACCAACAAGGTTGAATGCTGCTTCAGGTAAGTGATCAAGCTCTCCATCCATAATCATATTAAATCCTTTAATTGTATCTTCAATACTGACTAGTACACCTGGAATTCCTGTAAATTGTTCAGCAACGTGAAAAGGTTGGGATAAAAACCTGGCAACTCTTCTTGCTCTATGAACAACTGATTTGTCTTCTTCAGAAAGTTCGTCCATTCCTAAGATTGCAATTATATCTTGTAGTTCTTTGTAGCGTTGTAATATTTCTTTTACTCTTTGTGCACAGTTATAATGTTCATCACCAAGAACTTCAGGATTTAAAATTCTAGAGGTAGAGTCAAGTGGATCAACAGCTGGATAAATTCCTAACTCGGCAATTTTTCTTGAAAGAACAGTTGTAGCATCTAAATGAGCAAATGTAGTCGCTGGAGCCGGATCAGTTAAGTCATCAGCAGGGACGTATACTGCTTGGACAGAGGTAATAGAGCCTTTTTTTGTTGAAGTAATTCTTTCTTGCATTGCTCCCATTTCTGATGCGAGTGTTGGTTGATAACCAACTGCAGAAGGCATTCTTCCTAACAGAGCTGAAACTTCAGATCCAGCTTGTGTGAATCGAAATATATTATCGATGAAGAACAATACATCTTTTCCATCTTTTTCTCCATCATTATTGCCGTCAGCTCCACCATCTCTAAAGTACTCAGCTAGTGTGAGTCCAGAAAGGGCGACTCTTGCACGCGCCCCAGGGGGTTCATTCATTTGTCCAAAAACTAAAGTTGCTTGAGATTTTTTAAGCTCTTCTTTATCTACTTTTGATAAATCCCAATTACCTTCTTTGAGAGATTTTTCGAACGCATCACCGTATTTAATAACGCCAGACTCAATCATTTCTCTTAATAAGTCGTTTCCCTCTCTAGTTCTTTCTCCAACACCTGCGAAAACAGATAATCCATCGTGACCTTTAGCGATGTTATTTATTAACTCCATTATAAGAACAGTTTTACCAACTCCAGCTCCCCCAAATAAACCAATTTTTCCACCTTTAGCATATGGTTCAATTAAATCTATGACCTTTATTCCTGTAAAGAGTACCTCAGTAGTTGTTGATAACTCATCAAACTCTGGGGCAGGTCGATGAATAGGATATCCCTTGTCTTTACTTACAGTGCCAATTCCGTCAATTGCGTCTCCTACTACATTAAAAAGTCTACCTTTAACTGAGTCACCAATTGGCATCAATATCGGATTTCCAGTTGCTCTAACGCTGAGCCCTCTTTTGAGACCATCAGTAGAGTCCATTGAAACTGCACGGACGGTGTTTTCGCCAATGTGTTGTTGACATTCAACAATAACTTTTTCATCATTTGGTTTTATTATTTCTAACGCGTCGTATATTCTTGGAAGTTCATTTTCTGATTTTTCAAAAACTATATCAATAACAGGACCTATTATTTGAGATATTTTTCCTAATTTTTCTGACATTGTTGTAATTTTTTTTATATAATATTAGGAATCAAAAATACCTATTTATATTTAAATAAGCGTGAAAATAATATAATTATTTTGTTAATTTTGAAATAATAATTTGCTCAACCAAAAGTAATATGAAAATCCACTTTGGTGTCGATTCTTTTCAAAAATTAAATTCATCTGTAGTTACCACTGGGACCTTTGATGGAGTTCATTTGGGACACAAAAAAATCCTCCAAAAATTGTGTTCAATTTCAACAAAAAATAGTTTGGAATCAGTTTTACTTACATTTACGCCTCATCCAAGAATCTACCTATTCCCTAACAACAATTTAAAGTTAATTAACTCTCGTGAGGAAAACCTTAGTTTGTTTGAGGATTACGGGATTAACCATGTTGTATTCCTAAAGTTCGATAACTCCTTATCTAGGTTAACTTATTTGGACTATGTAAGAGATATTTTAATAAAAAAAATAGGTATGAAACATATGGTGGTTGGTTATGATCATCAGTTTGGAAGAAATCGTGAAGGTTCAATTGAAAGTTTAAACGAAATTTCAGAAATTTATAGCTTTGAAACATATGAGGTAAATCCAGTTTTCGTAAACAATAATGCTATCAGTTCAACCAAAATTAGAAATTATATAGAAGATGGTGAGTTGGAAAAAGCCAACAAATTCTTAGGACATAATTTTACTTTGTTTGGTACCGTTGTCAGAGGTCAGGGCAAAGGTAAAGAATTGGGTTTTCCAACCGCAAATGTCAAAATTTTTGATAAAAACAAGATAATTCCGCGAGATGGTGTTTACGCCGTGTATATTCATTATAATAATAATTTTTATGAGGGAATGATGAATATTGGACCTAAACCAACCTTTGATTTGAATGATAAATCTATTGAGGTGAATATTTTTAACTTTAGTCAAAACATTTACAACAAAAAAATTTCTATAGAAGTTATCAAAAGGTTGAGGTCTGTTAAAAAATTTAAATCAGTCAATGATTTAAAACTTCAAATTGAACAAGACAAGATTTTATCATTAAATGTTTTAAACAGTAAAAAAAAACACAACAATTTTTCTGAAAAATAATTAATTATTATTTATTTACAATAAATGATTCTTTATACAAATTACCAACCTCAGTACCTACAATGAGTTCATAACTTCCTTTAGGTAAATTACTAATATTAAATGATTTATCATTTCTAAGTATCTCAATTCTTTTACCTAGGTTATCAAACACATATATGAATTTAATTTGCTCATTGCAGGAAATATTAATTTGGTCTTGGGTAGGGTTTGGATAGATTTTAAATTTTAAGTTATTTTCATTAATCATGAGTGGGGATTCATCACACTCATTTCCAATTCCGTCTCCATCACTATCAATTTGATCTGGATTAAAGATTGCTATACAATTGTCACATGAATTACCAATACCATCATCATCACTATCTGATTGACTAAAGTTACTGATATTGGGACAATTGTCAATTCCGTCACAAAAGCTGTCACCATCAGAGTCCCCAAGAATACAACTTCCATCACAGTCAATATAAACATCATCAGGATAGATACAAGAACCATCGTCGGCATTTGAATTTGGATCAAAATTATTAGCGAGTTCACATGTGCAACCAAAAACAAAGTAGTTAATGTCAAAGCAATTATCAAATAAGTCTTGAGCTAACATGTCTGCATCTTTTAAAGCTTCGATAGATGACAATGGTCCATTATTTCCTCTTGCCCAAACAGCCCCAACAGTGATGTAGTTAACTGCCCCAGGCTCTAAAGTGAATGGACCTGCAGATTGCAAGAATCTTCTATCACTTGGAATATTGCCAGCTGAAGTCTCATCCCAACTTATTTCAAAGTTGGGATCCGAGTCTCCGGGAAACATAAAGTTGCACTCAGGGTTATTAACATCCCAGCCATTACCGCCATATGTCATAGGTTGTCCATTTTTCCATATGCCTCTTAAGTATCCATAGTATTGTTCCGCAGTCACAGGATTACCGTAGTCTGTTTCATCATTATTGTAATAAACAAATTTTGACATTATGATTTGCTCTCCAGGTTCATCTATTACACCATCTCTGTCATTATCAATCCCATCTGCTTCGTCTGCTAAAGGACCTTTGAAAAAGTCTACACCAATGGCTGGTGGATTTAAACCATAGCCAGCACTACCTTGCATTCCTTCATCATCATCGTCACCATTGTAACAATATCCCAAACCTAAATTGACATCACATCCAACATAATCATCTAAATAGTTACCAAGGTCCGGGTCAACCCATTGTCCAAAATATGTCTCATTGAGAGTCTCATTAGATCTGTTAATAATCTTGTAATTGTAAAAAGTCATATCTGATAAAACATCAGTAGTTTTATATGCAAAAGCTTGAGCTTGAATTTCTAATCCAATCTGTGTGCCGCCTGTCTCTCCATGAAAGTTTCCAGCGTCGTTAAATACCCACCAAATACTTTGGTCACCATAAAGATAGTCTTCACTTGAACAGTTGCCGGTCGCATCTAGATCATAAGCTGGATAATCAGAGTTGTTATATATTCCGTCGCCATCTACGTCAATAAACGGAGCCAGGTATTCATTAGTGCCATCAAATGAATAGTGACTGGAAGGCCAGTTTGTAATAACATCCGGAACAACATAGTTAGGGAACGAAACATCTGTGTCGCAGTCAGGGTTGTTAGTGCATTCTAAATATGTTACATATGCTTCGACTTCATTTTTTGAAATTACCCAATGTTGATTATAATCGTTACAATCATCAAATGAAGTTGATCCAAAAAGTGGACTATTGGAGTCAGCATTTAATGGTCCAGGGTAAAAATCACTACCGGTTTGACGATATGTCATTGCTGCAATTTTTAAATTATTTTGATCGTCCAGACCCCCAATCCATAACGATCCAGCAAACAATGAATGAACACCTTCATTTTTTGGTATTTCATATCGCGCCTCAGTTAAATTCCACCACATGTCTCCACCACCTAAAATAGTTGCTCGAACATTTCCAATATCAAGTTCAGCTTCAGATGTTGGATCTAAACATCCTCCTCCAAGAATTGCGAGTTGTTTATTTGTTGAATTGTTTTGATTGATGTTATCTTTTGGATATACTGTTGTAGTTCCAAATGATGATAGAAACATCACTAATATAAATTTTTTCATTTTTTTTTTGTCTCTAGGGTGTACAAGTGTAAATATAAGAGAAATTATGATTTTTTTAAAATTTAATTTATCATCTCATTTATGAGATTAATAACATATTTTAGTCTTTTTTTGTGACTTCCTTCTAATATTACATATTTCATGTTATTTTTTTTTAGATCATTTAGATAAATATTAAATATTTCGTCACGGTCCAAAGGATTTTCTCTTAGTATATCAAACTCCCACTCAAAATCAGGCTTGCAAAGAAAATACATTGAATTGTAATCCTGATTTTTTAATATGAAACTGTCACATTTCTTATACTTTATCAGACTCCATAGCTTAATAACTTGTAAATTAGTGTCACAAATTAAAAACTCATTTTTTTTAATTTTTTTTAGTTTTTCAATTCTAATCTGGCCTTCGGCAATTTTTTTTAAATCATCGAAACTGTAATCGAAGTTATTTCGGTTTAGATATTTTCTCGCATACTCCTCTACATAGGGAAAGTTAAAAATCTCCGAGATTTCTTTACTTATCTTAGTTTTACCTGAGCACTCCGGTCCTGTAAAAATTAATTTTTTCATTTTAGTTCTTGTTTCCAACTCAAATATCCCTTAAAAGCAAAACCTATGTAACAAAAAAATAACAAGCAAAAGAAATACTCACCAGTTTGTAAATAAAAAGCTCCACTTATTATGTCAATTACAATGAAGTAAATCCATGATTCTAAAATTTTTTTGCCAATCATGTACATTGGGATTATGTTAAAGCAGAACATCAGAGAATCTAAAAAGGGGAATTCGCTAAGATTATAATTTTTGAGGGCAACTGTTAGAACTACTGTAGTTAACAGACCTAAGAAAATCCATAATATATGATTATTCAAAGCAATTCTATTTACTTTCAACATGTTTTCCTTACCTATTTTATTCCAGTTTAACCAGCCAATAACTCCAGTGCCAATAAAAAAAAATTGCATTATCAATTGAAGATTTAAATTTATTTGATAGTAGGCCAGCATGTTAAAAATTGAACCAAAAATAAGTGCTGGCCAACATAGAATGTTTTGTTTTATTGAAAACACTACATATATGATACTAAATAAAACTCCAAAAAATTGAAATAAATTTTCTGAAAAGTAACTGTATAGATCAATCATTTTATGCTTGCTATTGTAATATAATAATCATCAATTTTTTTTAAAAATGCCTCAAAATTAGTTTTGTTTGACTTGTTTTTGAAAAATCCATAAATTTTGTTTCTTTTAAATTTCTCAGTGTAGATGTTTTTTTTAAATGAACAGTTTGGATGATTTAAAATTTTATAAATTGATTCTTTAAAACACCAAATGTAGTGAATCTTATCAATTTCATTGTTGAACTTAACAAGTCTTTCCCCAGGGCTTACAAATCGACTACTCAGTTTTTCAATATTTGTTTTTTTCTTTTGAATATCAAGCCCAATATTTTCATTTGAAGTCACAATCCCACAAAAATTATCGGAGTGACTTATAGAAATAAATTTAAAATTTTCACAGAACGGCTTTCCAAGCTCATCATATTTCAAAATTGTTTTTTTATTTGAAATAAGATTTAATAAAATTCTTGAACATATATTTTGTTTTCTACGTTTTAATGTTTTGTGAGAATTTATTTCACTTAACTCGCTTTTGGAGGGATTTAATAATTTAATTAGATCTGATAGGTTTTCATTCATATGCCAAAGATGAAAACTATGTTTGCAGAAATTTTTATTTAAAACTTGAGGCATAAATTTTATCATTTATTAATACAATGAAATAAATATGTATTAACTTTGCTAAGTAATTATATTTTATCATGAATACAAAATTAAAAGAAATGAAATTTAAGGTTAAAGATATTTCTCTTTCAGACTGGGGAAGAAAGGAAATTAAGCTAGCAGAATCAGAAATGCCAGGTCTAATGATGTTAAGAGAAAAGTATAAAAATTCTAAGCCGCTTTCTGGTGCAAGAATTGCAGGTTGTTTGCACATGACTATTCAAACAGCTGTATTAATTGAAACCCTTATCGATTTGGGTGCCGAAGTATCATGGTCGTCTTGTAATATTTTTTCAACGCAAGACCATGCAGCAGCAGCTATAGCCGCAAAGAATATCCCAGTTTTTGCTTGGAAGGGTATGAGTGACAAAGAATTTGATTGGTGTATTGAACAAACCTTATTTGCCTTCGATGGAGACAAGCCTTTGAATATGATTCTAGACGACGGTGGCGACTTAACTAACATGGTTTTTGACAAATATCCTGAGTTGATTTCAGAGATAAAAGGTTTGAGCGAAGAAACAACAACGGGGGTGTACAGATTATACGAAAGAGAAAAAAATGGTACTTTACCAATGCCTGCTATCAATGTTAATGACTCTGTCACTAAGTCCAAGTTTGATAACAAATACGGCTGTAAGGAGTCTGCAGTTGATTCGATCAGAAGAGCTACGGACATAATGATGGCTGGAAAGGTTGCAACAGTCGCTGGGTACGGAGACGTTGGAAAAGGAACTGCTGCTTCGCTTGCTGGTGCTGGTGCTAGAGTAATTGTTACAGAAATTGACCCAATCTGCGCCCTTCAAGCTGTAATGGATGGCTTCCCAGTTATGAAAATGGTGGATGCTGTGAAAAAAAGTGATATAATAATTACTGCAACTGGAAACAAAAATGTTGTAAATGGAGATCACTTCAAATACATGAAAGACAAGGCAATTGTTTGTAATATTGGACACTTTGACAATGAAATCGATGTTGCTTGGCTAAACTCTAACTCACGAAAGGACACAATCAAGCCGCAGGTTGATTTATATAGACTTGACAATGGCAATGAAATTGTTTTACTTGCTGAGGGCAGATTGGTTAATTTAGGTTGCGCAACAGGTCATCCCTCTTTTGTAATGTCAACTTCATTCACTAATCAAGTACTTGCTCAAATTGAATTGTGGTCGAATTTCAAGTCATATAATAATAAAGTGTATGTTCTACCCAAGCACCTAGACGAGCTAGTCGCTAGACTTCATCTTGAGAAAATTGGTGCTCAAATCGAAGAGTTAACAGACGACCAAGCAAAATACATTAGTGTGCCCAAACAAGGTCCTTTCAAGCACGAATCTTACAGGTATTAATTATTAATTTGTTATATACAGTATTTCTCCGTCAAAATATGTATTATATTTTTTAAGTGGTTGATTTGCTGGTCCCTGAGAAACGGAGCCGTCAGTTATTAAAAATTTTGATTCACAACATTCGCTACAAATCAAAATTGGATTATTGGTACTTTCAGATTGTAATATGCAATTTTCATTAGCTTCATAAGTGCAGGCTCGATCGTATGCAAAAAATTCGTTATCTAGACCTTGCACTATAATTATTCCGCCAAGTCCACCATTTATAAATTCATAGCCCCATAGGTTGCCATAAACGTTGTTGTATTGTGGCATTGTAATTGGAACAGACTCATTAACATTGACGTTAGGGAAATTATAGTCATTACCACAGCCAACTATTAAAATACTTAAAAAACATAAAATTTTAATAAAATAATTCATTTGTTAGTAAATATAATTATTAAGATTAATTATATTTTGTAAATCTGTTATTTTCTTATATATTTGATGCGACAAAAATTAAAGAAATTTTTACTAACTAAACATAGTTATATGAGCAAAAATACTTTTTTATTTCTTCTGTTAATTTTCACTTCATACGGAGCTTTTTCCCAGAGCGGTACTCTTAAAGGAAAAGTTACTGATGCTTCTACTGGAGAGACAATCCCAATGGCTAACATTGTAGTCAAACTAGATGGTGCAACAGTTATTGGTGGAGCCTCTGATTTTGATGGTGATTTTACAATAAAGCCAATAACCCCTGGAACATACACAGTTGAAGTTTCATTTATTGGTTACAATACAATTATTCAAAATAATGTACTAATATCTCCAAACAAAATCACTTTTACCGACTATGAGCTAAAAGTTAGTACCAATGAGCTTACAGAAGTTCAAGTAATTGAATATGATGTCCCTCTCATTGATGCGGATAAATCTGGTTCGACTAAAACCGCGGAACAGATTACCTCATTGCCAACAAGAAATGTTCAAAATGTTGCTGCTACAACAGCTGGAATTTATCAATCCGACACTGAGGGCTCTATAAATGTTAGGGGTTCAAGGAGTAATGCTACCTCATACTACATAGATGGAATAAAGATTACAGGAAATACCAACGTTCTCCCTCAGTCTGCCATTGATCAAATGACTGTCGTAACTGGCGGATTACCTGCACAATACGGAGACGCAACCGGTGGTATAATTAGTATTACAACTCGTGGGCCATCAAGGATAACTAAAGGTGGATTTGAGCTCGCATCATCTCAATTAACAGATCCATACAATCATAATTTAATTGGCTTTAACCTTTCGGGACCCATTTGGAGAAAAAAGGATGCCGATAAAACTCCAATTCTTGGTTATCTCATTACAGGTGAATACAATCATAAACTAGACCCTGATCCATCTGCAATAGGTGTACCCGCACTCAAATCTAACATTTTGAATGAAATCCAAGAACACCCCTTGGAATTTGTTGGAACCCCATCATATGGAAATTACGCAGCAAGTTATTCTCTCAATTCTGCAGAACAACTTACTTCTGACGATTGGTCTATTGAAGATGTAAAGAAAAATTTAAGTGATGAGAAGTTGCAATTACAAGGAAAGCTTGACGCTAGAATTAGTGATGATATAAACTTCACACTGGGTGGAAATTTTTCTCATCACATAGACATGGGAAGTTCACTGTGGTGGAGAAAGCAACTACTTAATTTCGATAACAATCGACAATATATTCGTGACAATTATAACTTTTATGCCAGAATCCAACATAAGCTAAGCGGAGATGACACGCAAAGTTCAGTAAAAAATGTTTTTTATACCTTACAAGCTGATTATTCTGCGTATAATGCAAAGTTGGAAAATCCAAATCACGGAAAAAACTACTTTAACTATGGTTATGTTGGAAAGTTTACACCCTCAATCGATGACACGACATTTACTAATACTGCACCTTTTTTCTGGGACTCTTATGACGTTTATGTTTTGGATGCAAATGGAAACAAAATTCCCCAGTTAGACTCGAATGGTGATCAGTTAGTTGATGCTAATGGTAACTTACTGTGGCAACAAGAAACCCAAACCGGAGTACTTTTACAAGAACATGTCACTTTAGATTTTGAGGCGAGTGATGATAACCCGCTTTTGTCTAACTACACACAAGATTATTATGATTTTTTTCACTCCTACATGGATGAAGGACAAAACCCAACCCAAGAACATGTTCAATTTAGCGCCCTTTTAAACGGAGATTCACCACCTGATGTCTATGGATTATGGTGGAATTCGGGCTATCCAAATTATTTTTCATATGATTATTCTGAGCAAAAGCAAACATTTTCTGGTTCAGCTTCTGCAGATGTAGGTGATCATTCAATTTTATTTGGATTTGAATACGAAAAGAAAAAAGAAAAATACTATCGTGTGTATACACCAGCTTTATGGCAAGTTGGTAGACAATTAGCAAATCAACACTTGACCAATCCTCAGTATTATGTTGATGACCAAGTTCAGTGGGATTTTGACGAAGATGTACTAATTTTTTCTACATTTTATGATGTTAGTGAAGATAATGAAAACTACACAACATTTGGTAAAAACCTCAGGGATCAACTTGGTCTAAGCGTAAATGATGAAGTATTCATTGATCAATATGATCCAAGTACATTTTCTATTGGAATGTTTGCTGCTGACGAATTATTACAGGGTGATGATTTAAATTTATTTTACTATGGGTATGATCATACAGGATTGGAAGTGAATGAAAGAGTTTCTTTCGATGATTTTCTAAATGATAAAGATTCTAATGGTGATTATACCAGGAGGATTTCTCCTTTTGAACCAATATACTCAGCTGCTTACATACAAGACAAATTCGCTTTTGATGATATCGTCTTCAATGTTGGTTTAAGAATCGATAGGTATGATGCAAACCAGGAGGTACTAAAAGACAAATATTCATTATATCCTACAAGAACTGCTTCTGAGGTTAGTGCAAGTCTCAATCCTACAGTTGATCCAAACAACCCTTCACACCCTTCAAACATAGGTGATGATTTTGTTGTTTATGCTAATTCAATCACTGATCAGACACAAATTACAGGATATAGAGATGGTGATAACTGGTACGACGCAACTGGTTTACCTGTTACCGACCCGTCGGTATTATCTTTGGGTAGTGGAGTTATTCCTTTTTTACAAAATCCTGATCATTTGTCTGAACCCAACAGAGGTCTCACCGGTGATGCATTCGAAGATTACACCCCTTCTGTTTCTGTTATGCCCCGAATTTCATTCAACTTTCCAATTTCAGATGAAGCGATGTTTTTTGCTCATTATGACATACTAACTCAAAGACCTCCATCTAACAACATTATGAACCCTTTCGATTATTTATTTTTAGAAGCTAACACATTTGAGGTCCAGAATCCCAATTTGAAGCCTGAAAAAACTACTGATTATGAGGTTGGATTCACTCAAGCTTTAACAAGTTATTCTGCAATCACTTTTTCTGCTTTTTACAGAGAGCTTAGTGATATGATTCAGGCATCAAGAGTTACAGAAGCCTATCCAATGACTTACTCTCACTTTGACAACATTGATTTTGGAAACGTCAAGGGTTTTTCATTTGGGTACGACCTTAGAAGAACTAATAATATTTCTTTAACTGCCAATTATACCTTGCAATTTGCTGATGGATCTGGTTCTTCAGCCACAACTGCTCAACAACTAGTTAATGATGGTTTTCCAAATCTTAGGACTACCCTTCCTCTTGACTTTGATCAAAGACATAACATTAGTGCTAATATAGATTACAGATATGGTTCTGGTAACCGTTATGATGGTCCTGTTTTGTTCGGAAAAAATATCTTAGAAAATTTTGGTGCAAATTTTGTATTTGCAGCTGGATCCGGCACGCCCTACAGTCAACAGTCAAATATTTTAGCACAAGCTATGTTTGGGGTCAATACTCGTGATGTTTTAGAAGGCAGTGTTAATGGTGCCAGAAAACCATGGACATTTCGAACTGATGTCCGTTTAGATAAGACTTTTCAGTTTTCTGTAAATGACAACCGAAAGTTAAATATGGAGGTATATCTACAAGTTGAAAACTTATTCAATGTTGATAATATTGTGGGTGTATACAGATACACTGGAAACCCTGATGATGATGGTTATTTATCGTCTGCTGAAGGCCAGCAATATGTATCACAACAAATAAATCCGATGGCTTTTTATGACCAATATGATGTAAAGGTAAATAGTCCGGACAACTACACTCGTCCAAGATTAATAAAATTAGGAATGCAAGTAAACTTTTAAAATATGAAAAACATTTTTCTTTCAACACTAATAACGTCTTTAGTATTTTTTTCCTCTTATGGAAGAGAAAATATTCCAAACCCTAGTGAAACTAACAGCAACAATTATAGATTGTTAGCATCTGGATGCTTAGCTGCAACTGCACAAACAGAACTTAATATCAATAATGTTCGAACTACAATTCTAGCTGGTGGTGATATGTGGTGGGACTTAGATAATGGAAAATATGAAATTCCTAATGGTGGAGGAAAGCACTCAATGTTTGCAGGTGCTTTGTGGATTGGAGGTCTTGACGATCAGGGAAATCTCAAGGTTGCCGGTATGACATACAGACAGGATGGTAATGACTTTTGGCCCGGGCCCTTAAATGCTGATGTTGCAAGTGACGACTATGGTACAACAACTCAAGATTTATGTACAGACTTTGATAAACATTATGTTATTACACGTCAAGAAGTTGAAGATTATGTCGGCTACAACAACTGCTTGGCTGACCCAAGTTGTGATGTAGCAACTTCATACCCTAATTACACACAGTCCCAAACAATTACAGACTGGCCTGCTAGTAGAGTTGATGTTGATGGCACATTTGACTATCTTGCTCCATATGAAGATGTTAACGCTGACGGTATATACACCGTTGGAATTGACTATCCTGGATATGATCTCAATGGCGATAAGGACTGTAAATCTGATGATGTGTTATTTGGAGACCAAACTTTGTGGTGGGTATTTAATGATAATGGAAATATTCATACAGAGACTGGCTCTGAGTCAGCAATTGGACTTGAAATCCAGGCACAAGCCTTTGGATTTACCACTAATGATGAGATAAATAATATGACTTTTTACAGTTATAAAATTATTAACCGTTCATCCTCTGTGCTTAATGATACGTATTTTGGTCAATGGGTAGACCCTGATCTTGGAAATTATCAAGATGATTATGTTGGTTGCGATGTTGGACTTGGTTTAGGCTATTGCTACAATGGCGACGCTGATGATGATGGAACGTCCGGATATAATTACGATTCTGACGACCCACCACCAGCAATTGGTGTTGACTTTTTTAGAGGTCCATTAGCCGATATTGGTGATGGAATAGACAATGACAAAGATGGCGAAATCGATGAGCCAGGCGAACAAATTATTATGTCAAAGTTTGTTTATTACAATAACGACTTTTCTGATTTCGGTAATCCCGAAAATGCAACTCATTATTATGGATATTTAAGAGGAATTTGGAAAAATGGTCAACCTATGACTTACGGAGGGACTGGATGGGAATCTTCAAATCCGGAGTGTAATTTTATGTTTCCTGGTGATACTGATCCATCATTTACTGACGAGTGGACAGAAATTACTGCAGGAAACGATCCTGCTGATAGAAGGTTTTTACAGTCTGCTGGTCCATTCACTCTTGAACCTGGTGCAGTTAATTACATAACCACCGGTGTTGTTTGGGCACGTGCTTCGGAAGGAAATAATTTTGCATCTGTCGAACTTATGAAAATTGCTGATAATAAAGCCCAAACTCTCTTTGATATTTGCTTTGAGGTTATTGATGGCCCTAGCGCACCTGATGTTAACTTTGTAGAACTAGATCAAAAAATTATTCTAAATCTCACCAATTCTGAAAACTCGAATAATTTTGCAAATCAGTATGTTGAAGAAGACCCTTTTATTTCAGATGTGTTAGTTGAAAGCGAACCAGGTGTTTTTGAAAACTTAGAGATTTCCAAGAATTATGTTTTTGAGGGTTATCAAGTTTTTCAACTAAAAGACGCTACTGTCACATCTAATGATTTATATAATCCCGACAAAGCATTTATGATTTATCAATGTGATGTTGAAAATTATCGAACGCCTGACGGTCAAGTTGTTTTTAGTCCAACAGAAGACTCAACTCCAATAGCAAATCTTGTAAACTACTCCCTTGACGAAAGTATTGGCCCAAATGTTTACCTTCCTCAGAATATGACTTTAGGCGCGTCAAACTCCGGAATTGAAAATTCAATATTAATTACAGAGGATAAGTTCGCTTCGGGTGACCCAGGGCTAGTAAACAACAAGCCTTATTATTTTATGGCTATAGCTTATGCATACAACGAGTTTATACCATACGCAACTGAAATCCCATTTACATCCGCGTCTCCATATTCACCAAGTGTTCTTGGTCAAAAAAAACCATACCTTGCTGGCCGAAAAAACATTAAGATTTACACTGTAATTCCACACAAGATTGAATCTTTTGGAGACATTCCAACCGCCTCTTACGGGGCAATTCCATCCCAAACCGGCTTAGCAGGATCCGGTAATGGTGGAAATTTTCTTGAGCTTACTGATTATTCAAGGACTAATATTGCTGAAAATTATATAGTTGATACACTTAGTTACAGAATAAATACATCACCTGCTATGATTAGTGTTGTAGATCCACTATCTGTTCCCGATGCAGAATTCATTTTCAGAATGACAGATACCGACACTGAGGATATCCTAAATTCATCATGGACTTTATCTAAAATTGAAAACGGCGATACTGTTTCTGTTTCATCCCAAAATATTCTTGCTGACAATGCTCAGCAAATCATCCCTGAGTGGGGACTAGCAGTTAAATTTCAAAACATACCTTCATTAGAGTCTGGTCAACTTGATAATCTTGGTTGTCTTACATGTGATGGTTGGTTTAGCGTCACGAACTCTCAAATCAGTGAAATTATATGGTCTGCTATGGACGATGATACAACTTCAGATAATTTATCAGACTTATTATCAAGTAATGAATATAGTTCAGCACAAGAGTCACTTTATATTGCTCCAGTGCCTGATATTGATGATGTTTGGCAATTTGCTCCTTTTATGAGACCCCTCGACTACGTCAGGTCTGGTAACAATAGCTTCACTCCTAGCGACGCAGTACTTTTCCAGTATCAAGATTTTGGTGATTTGGCTGTAGACGGTACTCCACTAGAATCTGGTGATATTCCTTTAGACCCTAACGGTGTTCATGAAAATCAAGCATTGGTTCCATATAAGTTAGTAAGTACTGATTATAGAGGAAATATTTCTGCTTCAACTACTACCAATGAAATAAATTCAATTGACACCATTGGTGGTGGCTTTGCTTGGAAGGAGTGGAAGTCAGAATCCGATTTAAATAATCTCAATAATGTTGACATAGTGCTAACTCCTAATCAGGACCTCTGGACAAGGTGCCCCGTTCTAGATATGTCTGAAACAGAGCTTACGTGGAATGGAAATGGTCC
>PKDT01000009.1 GCA_002863085.1 Flavobacteriales bacterium | reverse complement strand
TTATAATCTGGTTGCAACGTCTATAAGTGAAAGGTTTCCTGGTCTATTTAGTTGGATATACCTATTTGATAAAAATATATTTTTTTTAATAACAATATTGTTACTTATTTGTCTATTTAACATTACAAATACAATGTTAATAATTGTCTTTAATCAAACACAAACTGTTGGTATTCTAAAATCAATAGGAATGAAAAACTATTCAATTATTAAAATTTTTATGATTCAAAAGACGAAAATTTTTCTTCAAAGCATTTTTTTTGGAAATTTGATATCAATATTTATCTGTGTTTTTCAAAGCAAGACAAATTTTATTAAACTAAACCCTGATTCCTATTTTATTGATTATGTACCAATTGAACTTGATGTCCCCATGTTGATTACTGTAAATTTACTTACATTATTAATAATTCAAATTAGTATTTTTGTACCTTATTTGATTGTTAAAAAAATATCTCCATCCAATATTTTAAAAATAAATTAATGAAATATGCTAAACATATAACAGATTTAATTGGTAATACTCCTCTTGTCAGGATTAATAAAATTTTCAAAAATAGTAAGGGTATTTTTCTAGCTAAAATCGAATCATTTAATCCTGGGCACTCAATTAAGGATAGAATAGGAAAAAATATGATAGACGACGCTGAAAAAAAGGGATTGCTCAAACCTGGCGGAACGGTAATTGAGTCAACCTCTGGTAATACTGGAATGGGGCTAGCTCTTGCTGCAATAAAGAAAGGATATAAAATGATTGTTACTATGCCTGATAAAATGTCAAAAGAAAAAATTGATATACTCAAGGCAATTGGTGTTGAAGTGATTGTCACACCAACGAATGTGGCACCTGAAGACGAAAAATCATATTATTCAGTTGCAAGAAATCTTGGAATCAAAATTAAAAACAGCATTTATATTAATCAGTACGACAATCTATCTAATAGAATGACACACTATAATTCAACAGGTCCTGAAATTTGGAGACAGACTGAAAAAAAAATTACTCATCTAATAGCTGGAGTCGGAACTGGAGGAACAATAACCGGTTGTGGAATGTATTTGAAAGAAAAAAATCCAAAAATTAAAATATGGGGAATTGACACTTACGGTTCTGTTTATAAAAAATTCCATGAAACTAGAATCTTTGACCAAGAAGAAGTTTACCCATATTTGACTGAGGGAATTGGGGAGGACATAATACCCAAAAATGTAAATTTTGATATTATTGATCATTTTGAGAAAGTTTCTGACCGTGATGCAGCTTTGATGACTCGAAAATTAGCAACTGAGGAAGGGATTTTTGCTGGAAACTCTTGTGGTGCTGCAATCGCTGGTGCTTTACAACTTGAAAGCCAAATAAAGTCAACTGACGTGGTTGTTATTATTTTACCTGACCATGGAAGCAGGTATGTTGGAAAAGTTTACAACGACGATTGGATGAAAAAAAATAATTTTTTATGATGGTTTCTATGCTTGTGCAGTGGGTCCTCCAAAGTCGAGAGGGACTTTTTTAATATCAACATCCTTAATATTACCATTTTGCTTTTCAAAATTATTGATATTCTGATTCAAAGCATTCATAAGTTTTTTGGCATGTTGTGGTGCTAAAATAATTCTTGACCTTACTTTAGCTTTTGAAAAACCTGGCATCATTGTTATAAAATCTAGAACGAACTCAGATGGGGAATGATTTATTACAACTAGGTTTGAGTAGACACCGTTAGCTACTTCTTCTTTAATTTCTATATTTATTTTCTTTTTTTTTTCTTCACTCATAAGCTAATAAAAATTAATTATCTGAATTTACAGTTTCGTTTTCTTTTTCAGTGGATTCAAGAATTTCAAGCTGTTTTTTTGAACCAACAATAGTTTTCTTAAATCTCATTCCAGTTCCAGCAGGAATTTGATGACCAATTATTACGTTTTCTTTCAAACCAGATAAATCATCAACCATACCTCTTATAGCAGCATTGTTCAGAACTTTTGTAGTTTCTTGGAATGAAGCAGCAGACATAAAGCTTTTTGTTTGTAAAGAGGCTCTTGTAATTCCTTGAAGCATTGGCTTAGAAACCGCAGTAACTGCATCCCTAGCTGTAATTAACTTTTTATTATCCTGTTGAAGTATAGAATTTCTTTCTCTTAGTTGACGAGCGTTTATTTCTGAACCAGGCTGATATGCATCATCTGTTTCGTCCCCGGAATCTTCAACTATCATCAAGTGGTAAAGTCTGTCATTTTCTTTTTTGAAGTCTAGCTTGTGAACAAGTTCACCCTCTAAAAATTTTGAGTCACCCGGATCTAATATTTTTACTTTTCGCATCATTTGACGAACGATTACTTCAAAATGTTTGTCATTGATTTTAACTCCCTGAAGTCTATAAACTTCTTGAAGTTCATAAACGAGATATTCCTGCACCGCATTTGCACCTTGAATCGATAAAAAATCTGAGGGAGAAATTGCTCCATCAGACAACGGCATGCCAGATTTGACAAAGTCATTTTCTTGAACTAAAATCTGTTTTGATAAGGGGACAAGATACTTTTTAACATCACCAATCTTTGAAGTAACAATAACTTCTCTGTTTCCTCTTTTAATCTTACCATAAGAAACGATACCATCAATTTCTGTAACAATAGCAGTATTAGAGGGATTTCTTGCTTCAAATAGTTCGGTTATTCGAGGGAGTCCACCGGTAATATCTCCTGCTTTTGCAGTGGTTCTTGGAATTTTTGCCAAAACACTACCTAACTTAATTTTTTGGTTTTCTTCAACATTTATGTGAGCTCCAACAGGTAAGTTATAATTTTTAATTTTTTTCCCAGAAATGACTTTTAAAATAGGGATTTTCTTTTTATCCTTGGTTTCGATAATAACCTTTTCTTTAAATCCAGTTTGTTCATCGATTTCAATTCTATAGGTAGTTCCCTGTTCAAAGTCCTCAAACTCAACCTTTCCAGCAATTTCAGAAATAATTACTGCATTATATGGATCCCATTCACAAATTAGATCTCCTTTTTTCACAAGATCACCATCTGAAACTGATAGATGTGCTCCATAGGGAATATTACCAGAAAATAAAACAGAATTAGATTGGTCAACTATTTTAAACTCCCCAGTTCTACCAATCACTACATCAACTTTTTTATTGTTAGAATTCTTAGTACTGATAGTTCTGATCTCTTCTAATTTAACGACCCCCTCAAACTTTGATATTATCTCAGATTCTTGAGCTGCTCCAGAGGCAACACCTCCAATATGAAATGTTCTAAGAGTTAGCTGTGTTCCTGGTTCACCAATAGACTGAGCGGCTATAACACCAACGGCTTCACCTCTTTGCGCGGGTTTGTTAGTAGCGAGACTACGTCCATAACACATAGAACAAACACCCGTTTCAAGTTCACAAGTTAACACTGATCGTACCATTACTGATGGAATATCATTCTTTTCTATTACTAAGGCTTGATCAAGTTTAATCTCTTCACCTGCGCTAACAATTTTTTCATCTCCAATAAAAATATCATTTAATGAAGTTCTTCCTTCTATCCTAGATGAAATTGATTCGATAATTTCGTCTTGCTTTCTAACAGCAGAAATAGAAATACCTCTTAGTGTACCACAATCCAAATCATTTATTATTACGTCCTGAGCTACGTCAACAAGTCGTCTTGTTAAGTATCCTGCATCAGCAGTCTTGAGGGCGGTGTCTGCAAGACCCTTTCTGGCACCATGAGTTGAAATAAAATACTCGAGGATGGATAATCCTTCTTTAAAATTTGATAATATAGGGTTTTCAATAATAGCACCTCCTCCAGAAGTAGATTTTTGTGGTTTTGCCATAAGTCCTCTCATACCCGACAATTGACGAATTTGTTCCTTAGATCCTCGGGCTCCTGAGTCAAGCATCATGTATATTGAGTTAAAGCCTTGATTGTCGCTAGATAAATCATCCATTGCCTTCTCGGTTAATTTAGAGTTTGTATTTGTCCAAACATCAATGACTTGATTATATCTCTCGTTGTTAGTAATGAGCCCCATATTATAAGACTCACTGATTTGATCAACACTTTTTATTGCGTCTTCTACCATTTCTTGCTTGAGATTTGGAACTAAAACATCTCCAAGAGAAAAAGACAACCCTCCTGAGAAGGCCATTTTATAACCAAGTTTCTTTATTGAATCTAAGAATTTTGCTGCTGTTGGCGCATCAGTTTTTTCTAAAATTTTACCAATTAAGTCTCTTAGATTTTTTTTATTACAAACATCATTATAATATGGAATTTGATCAGGTACATATTGGTTAAATAGAATTCTTCCAACGGTTGTTTCAACGATTTCATGGCTTTCTGGACTAATTTTATCAATAGGCATCCTCACATTAATTATTGAATGTAAATCAACTTTTTTCTCATTGTATGCAATAATAACCTCACTAGACGAATAGAATGTAAGTCCTTCACCCTTGACAGGTTGTTCTTTGGTACCTTTACGGGCTTTCGTTGTATAATATAAACCCAGAACCATGTCTTGTGAAGGAACAGTAATCGGAGCGCCGTTGGCAGGATTTAGAATGTTGTGAGATCCAAGCATTAACAACTGAGCTTCCAAAACTGAGGCAGCACTGAGGGGAACGTGAACTGCCATTTGATCACCATCAAAATCTGCATTGAAAGCTGTACATGATAACGGGTGCAAACGTATGGCTTTACCCTCAATTAATTTTGGTTGGAAAGATTGAATCCCCAATCTATGTAATGTAGGTGCTCTGTTTAACAAAACAGGATGTCCCTTGATAACATTTTCGAGAATATCCCAAACTACAGGCTCACGAGAGTCAATAATTTTTTTTGCAGACTTAACAGTTTTTACAATTCCTCTTTCTATAAGTTTTCTGGCAACAAAAGGTTTAAACAGCTCAGCTGCCATATCTTTGGGTAAACCACACTCATGCATTTCAAGTTCAGGTCCAACAACAATTACTGACCTAGCAGAATAATCAACTCTTTTTCCTAATAGATTTTGTCTGAATCTACCCTGCTTTCCTTTGAGATTGTCTGATAATGATTTGAGTGGACGATTTGATTCTGACTTTATTGCAGAAGCTTTTCTTGTGTTATCTAATAATGAATCAACGGACTCCTGTAACATTCTTTTTTCATTACGTAATATCACAGCCGGAGCCTTTATTTCAAGTAATCTTTTTAAACGGTTGTTCCTGATAATTACTCTTCTGTATAAATCATTTAAATCAGATGTTGCAAATCTTCCTCCGTCCAAGGGCACTAACGGACGTAACTCTGGAGGTATAACGGGAATAACTTGAAGAATCATCCATTCTGGCTTATTGTCGATAATTTCATTCGATTCACGAAACGCCTCAACAACATTAAGTCTTTTAAGTGCTTCATTTTTTCTTTGAACAGAGGTTTCTGTATGTGCTTTTCTTCTTAACTCTTTGGATAAATCAACTAGGTTTATGCTTGCTAACAAATCTATTAACGCTTCCGCTCCCATCTTTGCAATAAACTTGTTTGGGTCTGTATTTTCTAAATATGAGTTCTCTTTTGGCAATCTGTCAAGTGTATCAAAATACTCATCTTCAGTTAAAAAATCTAATCTCTTTAAAGGATTTCCTTCAATATCAGTTGCTGAGCCAGGGTTAATAACTACATATCTCTCGTAATAAATAATCATATCGAGTTTTTTCGTAGGTAAACCCAATACATAACCAATTTTGTTAGGTAAGTTTCTAAAGTACCAAATGTGTGCAACAGGAACAACCAACTTTATGTGGCCTATTCGCTCTCTTCGGACTTTTTTTTCAGTTACCTCAACTCCACACCTGTCACATACGATACCTTTATACCTTATTCTTTTGTACTTCCCACAATGACATTCATAATCCTTAACAGGTCCAAAAATTCTTTCACAAAACAAACCATCTCTTTCAGGCTTAAATGTCCTGTAGTTTATAGTTTCAGGTTTTAAGACCTCACCACAGGATTCTTCTAGTACAGACTCAGGAGAAGCCACACTTATTATTAATTTTTTAAAATCTGAGTTATGTTTTTTCTTTTTTTTCAAATAATTCATATTGTAATGATAATAAATTAAAATTAAGACATTGTAAGTTTAAGTCCTAAACCTTGCATCTCATGTAACAAGACCTTAAATGACTCTGGCAAGCCTGGTTCCGGTAATGGATTCCCCTTGACTATAGCTTCATATGTTTTAGCTCTACCATAAACATCGTCTGATTTAACTGTCAATATTTCTCTGAGAGTATTTGAAGCTCCAAAGGCTTGTAGTGCCCAAACTTCCATTTCACCAAATCTCTGTCCACCAAATTGAGCTTTTCCACCAAGTGGTTGTTGAGTGATTAACGAATATGGTCCAATCGATCTGGCATGCATTTTATCGTCAACCATGTGACCAAGTTTAAGCATGTATATAATTCCAACAGTGGCTTTTTGATCAAATTTTTCTCCGGTTCCACCGTCATATAAATACGTATGGCCAAATTTTGGTATTCCAGCCTTTTCAGTGTAATGATTAATCTCATCTATAGATGCTCCATCAAAAATTGGAGTAGCAAACTTAAGGCCTAACTTTTGGCCAGCCCAACCTAGAACTGTTTCATAAATTTGACCAAGGTTCATTCTTGAGGGTACACCGAGAGGATTTAACACAATGTCAACAGCTGAACCGTCCTCCAAAAAGGGCATGTCTTCGTCTCTGACAATTTTAGCTACAATTCCTTTATTTCCATGTCTTCCAGCCATTTTATCACCAACCTTCAATTTTCTTTTCTTAGCCACAAAAACCTTGGCTAATTTTAATGTACCACTTGGAAGTTCATCACCAATTGTAATATTGAATTTTTTTCTCTTGAGCTTAGAGTCAAGGTTTGAAATTGCAATGGAAAAATTGTGTAAAACTTTTTTAATTAATTGATTAACATCATCACTGGAGGTCCAATTAAAGTTGTTGATTTGTTTAAAATCAGTTATTTTCGAAAGCACCTTCATAGTAAGTTTTTCGCCTTTTTTGACAATTGTTTCACCGTCATGGTTAAATATTCCTTGACAGGATTTAGATTTAATTATTTTGAATAATTTTTCTACAAGCAATTCCGTCAAATCATGACAATCTTGTTTGTATTTTTTTTCTAAGTTTTTAATAGTTTCTTTGTCACTAATACGCGATTTTTTGTCTTTTAGTGATCTTTTAAATAATTTTTTTTCAATTACAACACCTCTCAAGGATGGAGGAGCTTTTAAGGATGCGTCTTTAACATCGCCGGCTTTATCACCAAATATTGCTCTCAGTAATTTTTCTTCAGGGGATGGGTCAGATTCACCTTTTGGGGTAATTTTTCCGATTAAAATATCATTCGGGTTTATTTCTGCTCCAATTCTGATCATTCCATTTTCATCCAAATTTCCTGTTGCATCTTCACTGACGTTTGGTATATCTGCTGTCAGTTCCTCAGGACCTAATTTTGTTTCTCGGACATCAAGTGAATATTCATCTACGTGAACAGACGTAAATAAATCGTCTCTGACAACTCTTTCAGAAATTACAATAGCATCTTCAAAATTGTATCCTTTCCAAGGCATAAAAGCTACCTTGAGATTCTTTCCAAGAGCTAATTCGCCATTATCAGTACAATAGCCAGAAGTTAATATTTTACCGTTGGTAACTTTATCTCCTACCGAAACAATAGGTTTGAGATTAAAACAGGTATTTTGGTTTGTTTTTTTGAAAGTACTTAAATGATATGTTTTTTCAGAGCCTTCAAACGAAACAGTTTTTTCATCGTCAGAAAGATTGTAATTAATTAATATTTTATTTTTATCAACGTAAGTCACAACTCCGTCACCTTCAGCTTTGATACAAATTCTAGCATCATTTGCAACATTAAATTCCAGACCAGTGCCTACAATCGGGGATTCGTCGACGATTAGTGGAACTGACTGTCTCATCATGTTAGAACCCATCAAAGCTCTATTTGCATCATCATGCTCAAGAAAAGGAATTAGTGAGGCTGAAATTGAAGCAATTTGGTTTGGAGCAACGTCCATATAATCAAGTTTCTCAGGAGATAAAACAGGAAAATCACCCATTTGTCTTGCTTTGATTCTTTCATTTAAAAACTTACCTTTTGTATCTAATTTTGCATTTGCTTGAGCAATGGTTTTATCTTCTTCTTCTTCTGCAGTCAAGTACTTAATCTCTGACATATCAACACTACCCTTAGAAACAGATCTGTAAGGAGTTTCAATGAAACCCATCTTATTTATTTTAGCAAATACACAGAGTGATGAAATTAAACCAATATTTGGACCCTCTGGAGTTTCAATTGGGCATAATCTACCGTAATGAGTGTAGTGAACATCCCTAACTTCAAATCCGGCTCTTTCACGGGATAGGCCGCCGGGTCCGAGTGCAGACAATCTTCTTTTGTGAGTTATCTCAGCGAGAGGGTTAGTTTGGTCCATGAACTGAGAAAGTTGATTAGTTCCAAAAAATGTGTTAATTACCGAAGACAATGTTTTTGCATTAATTAAATCAATTGGGGTGAATACTTCGTTATCTCTAACATTCATTCTTTCTCTGATAGTTCTCGCCATTCTAGCAAGTCCAATTCCAAATTGGTTATAAAGTTGTTCACCAACAGTTCTGACTCTTCTATTGCTTAAGTGATCAATATCGTCAACGTCTTGCTTCGAGTTGATAAGGTCAATGAGATGTTTTACAATTAGAATAATGTCATGGCTTCTTAAAACAATGTCATCTGGGTCATCTTGAATATTTAATTTTTTATTGATTCTGTATCTACCGACTTCACCAAGACTGTATCTTGTTTCAGAAAAAAATAGTTTATCAATTATTCCACGAGCAGTTTCTTCGTCTGGTGGTTCAGCATTTCTCAGTTTTCTGTAAATATGCTCGACAGCTTCTTTTTCAGAGTTTGTAGGGTCTTTCCTAAAAGTGTTATGAATAATCTCGTAATGGGAGGATAACTCATGTCCTTTGTATATTAAAACATTATCAACACCTGAATCAATAATTTGTTGAATGTGACTTTTTTCAATGACAATATCTCTATCGATTACTACCTCATTTCTCTCTATATGGACAAGTTCACCGGTGTCCTCGTCAGAAAAATCTTCAACCCAAGTTCTTAACACCCTAGCTGCAAGTTTTTTTCCAATAATCTTGTTCAAAGCGCTTTTTTTTGCCTTTACCTCGTCAGCCAAGCCAAAAATATCAAGGATATCCTTGTCGTGTTCATAACCAATTGCTCTAAAGAGAGTAGTCACAGGGAGCTTTTTTTTCCGATCTATGTATGCATACATTACATTATTTATGTCCGTTGAAAACTCAATCCACGATCCTTTGAAGGGAATAACTCTCGCAGAATATAGTTTAGTTCCGTTTGCGTGATAGGACTGACCGAAAAATACTCCAGGAGACCTGTGAAGTTGAGAAACACAAACACGTTGTGCGCCGTTTATTACAAAGTTACCATTCGGAGTCATATATGGTATATTGCCCAGATAAACATCTTGAACAATTTCTTCAAAATCTTCATGTTCAGGATCAGTACAATATAACTTTAATCTCGCTTTGAGAGGTACGTTATAAGTGAGTCCCATAGTAACGCATTCCTCAACAGTATATCTTGGTTGATCCAGGAAGTAATCCAAAAACTCCAGAACAAACTGGTTTCTTGTATCAGTAATTGGAAAGTTTTCATTAAAAACTTTAAAAAGACCTTCCTGATTTCTGTTATCTGAATCAGTATCGAGTTGAAAGAAATCTTGAAAGGATTTAATTTGTATATCCAAAAAGTCCGGATAATTATCAGCTCCACTAAATGAACCGAAATGAATTCTATTATTATTTGTCAAAACAACATATTTAAATTAGTAAACTAATTAACAACAATGCAAAGCTTTTATGCTTTTAGATAATTTTACAAAAAGCAAAGCTTATTTTATCTCAACTTCAGCACCAGCAGCTTCTAATTGATTCTTCATAGCATCAGCTTCATCCTTGGCAACTCCTTCTTTTAGGGTTGCAGGTGCACCATCAACTAAATCCTTTGCATCTTTGAGTCCTTTTCCTGTTAATTCTTTTACTAATTTAACAACAGCTAGTTTTGAACCACCCGCAGCTTTCAAAATAACGTCAAACTCTGTTTTTTCATCAGCAGAACCAGCATCACCAGCTGCAGGTCCTCCAGCAGCAACTGCGACAGCGGCAGCAGCAGGTTCAATTCCATATTCTTCCTTGAGAATGGTTGTTAATTCACTAACTTCTTTTACAGTAAGATTTACTAATTTTTCTGCAAAATCTTTTATATCGGCCATAATAATTTAATTTATATTAATACTCTTTTTTGTTTAATTATAATACTTTTTTAAAGCATTTTACGTTATTCTTTGTTTTCATCCAATTTTGGATTTTTATCAATTATATTTTCTTTGACATCTTCTTTTTTATCAGATGCATTGTCTTTTGTAACTACCGGCTCATCATTTTCTTTTTCATTAGCCTTAATAGCAACAGGATTCTCTTCAAGTGTCTTTAAAATACCACTAAGTTTATTAGAAGATGAACTCAATGACGAAATAAGATTCGCCATGGGTGACTTTAGTAGTGATATAAGATCAGATAATAGTTCTTCCTTAGACTTCAATGAAGCCAGTATTTCGAGTTGTTCAGAACCAAAATATACCGACTCTTCAACGTGCCCGGCTTTAAAATCTGGTTTATCGAGTTTTGTTTTTTCTATAAACTTTTTTATTACCTTGGCTGGTGCGTTGGCAACGTCAGAAACCATGAGAGCAGTATTTCCTTTGAGAATTTTGTCAAAGTCTGTAAAATCTTTGTCACAAGCATCCATCGCTTTTTTTAGTAAAGTATTCTTTACAACAGACAATGAAACATTTTTTTCAAAGCACATTCTTCTTAAAATTCCAGTTTGCTCAGCGTCAAGTCCTGAAATGTCTGTAAGATAGATATTTTTACTAGCAGCTAGTGAGCTTGATAAGCTACTTACAATTTTTATTTTTTCTTCTTTATTCACTTCGTATTAATTAATTTGTCTACAATCAACCTTAATTCCAGGACTCATTGTACTTGACATAGTTACAGTTTTAACATAGGTGCCCTTTGCAGCACTAGGTTTAAGTTTGATAATGGTAGCTAAAAGTTCTTGAACATTTTCCTCAATTTGAGCTTCGGTAAATGAAGCTTTTCCTACACCAGCGTGAACAATACCAAACTTGTCAACCTTAAAGTCAATCTTTCCAGATTTAACGTCTTGAATGGCCTTGCCAATTTCAAATGTGACGGTACCAGTTTTGGGATTAGGCATGAGTCCACGGGGACCTAAAACTTTACCAAGCGGACCAACTTTGGCCATACAATCTGGGGAGGTGATGAGAACATCAAAATCAACCCAGCCACCTTTAATTTTATCAATAATATCATTAAAACCAAAATAATCGGCACCATTTGACTTAGCCTCATCTTCTTTGTTTGCTTGGCATATGACCGCAATTTTGATATCCTTTCCGGTTCCATGTGGTAAAGAAACAACGCCTCTCACCATTTGGTTTGACTGCTTTGGATCAACACCAAGTCTGACAGCTAAATCAATTGTAGAGTCAAATTTAGTATTTGTAATTTTTTTAATTATACTAGAAGCCTCTTTGAGAGGATATAATTTATTAATATCAAATTCTGCAAGTGCCTTTTTTCTATTGTTAGTTGAGCTCATATTATTTTTTTTTAATCAACAGTTGGAAATTTACCAGTGACTGTAATTCCCATACTTCTAGCAGTACCTGCTATCATTTTCATAGCAGATTGTATTGTAAATGCATTTAAATCTTTCATTTTGTCTTCAGCAATTACTTTGACCTGATCCCAGGTTACTTTTGCTACCTTATCCCTGTTAGATTCTGATGAACCTTTCTTTAACTTGCTAGCTTCCAAAAGCTGAACAGCGGCAGGTGGGGTTTTTATTACAAAATCAAAAGATTTATCAGCGTAAACCGTGATTACAGTTGGGAGGAGTTTACCTTGCCTGTCTTGCGTCCTAGCATTAAATTGTTTACAAAATTCCATTATATTGACACCCTTTGCACCAAGAGCAGGACCAACAGGTGGTGAAGGATTAGCTGTACCTCCCCTAACTTGTAATTTAATTAAACCTAAAATTTCTTTTGCCATTAGTAATTTTTTTAAATTTTATCTACCTGCATATAGTTGAGTTCCAACGGAGTTTTACGTCCAAAAATCTTTACCATAACCTGTAGCTTTCTCTTTTCTTCATTTATATCTTCTATAACAGCATTAAAGCCATTAAATGGACCATCGATCACCTTCACTGACTCACCTACAACAAATGGAATGTTAACGTCTTCATTTTCTAGAGCAAGTTCATCAACTCTTCCTAAAATTCTGTTTACCTCTTGCTTTCTAAGTGGTAAAGGCTCTCCACCCCTTGTTGCACCTAAGAAAGCTATGACACCAGTTAAATTTCGGATCAAATGGATCAATTCTGCAAACAAATTAGCTTCTAATAATATATATCCAGGAAAAAAATTCCTCTCCTTATTTACTTTTTTTCCGTTTTTAATTTGGTAAACCTTTTCAGTTGGTATTAGTATTTGGGAAACAAACTTTGACATTTTGTTATGCTCAAGCTCTCTCTGGATATAGTTTTTAACCTTTTCCTCTTTTCCAGAAATAGTCTTTACAACATACCATTTCATTTCATTTGTATTCATAAGTTGTATTATTAAAAAATACTATAAAACCATCCTAAAATATTATTGAAAGATTGATCCATTGCATATATTATCAATGCAATAATAACAGAGGCAACAGCGACAACAATGGCATCATTTTGGAGCGCATCCCAACTTGGCCACTGAACTTTTTTAAACTCTTGAACTATTTCCCTAATTTTATCTTTCATAAATAATTTAATTCAAAGCACGGGTAGAGAGAGTCGAACTCCCATCAACGGTTTTGGAGACCGCTATGCTACCATTACACCATACCCGTAGATAGCCGCCAATGCCTCCAACCTAACTACTCTAATATTTCAGTGACCTGCCCAGCTCCAACTGTTCTACCACCTTCTCTGATTGCAAATCTTACACCTTTGTCAAGAGCTACTGTATTAATTAAATCTACAGTGATTGTTAAGTTATCACCTGGCATAACCATTTCAGTTCCGTCAGGAAGATTAATTTCTCCAGTTACATCAGTCGTTCTTATATAAAACTGTGGTCTATATTTATTGTGAAATGGAGTGTGTCTTCCACCTTCTTCCTTTTTTAGTACATATACTTCAGCTTTAAATTTTTTGTGAGGTGTTATTGAGCCTGGTTTGCAGATGACCATACCTCTTTTAATGTCAGTCTTTTCAATACCTCTAAGGAGAATACCAGCATTATCACCCGCTTCTCCTCTATCAAGAATTTTTCTGAACATTTCAATTCCAGTTATTGTTGATTTGAGTTTTTCAGCACCCATACCAATTATATCTACTTCGTCTCCAGTATTAGCAATTCCAGATTCAATTCTACCTGTTGCGACTGTACCTCTACCAGTTATTGAAAAAACATCTTCAACAGGCATGAGCAAATCTTTATCAACGTCCCTTTTAGGAACTTCAATCCATGAATCAACTGCAGCCATAAGTTCCATGATTTTATCTTCCCATTGAGCTTCTCCATTTAGACCTCCAAGTGCAGAACCAGTAACAATAGGAGTGTTGTCTCCGTCAAACTCGTAAAATGATAACAATTCTCGAAGTTCCATTTCAACAAGCTCCAACAGTTCAGAATCATCGACCATATCAGCTTTGTTCATGAATACTACCATTCTAGGAACATCAACTTGTCTTGCCAAAAGAATATGTTCCCTAGTTTGAGGCATAGGTCCATCGGTTGCAGCACAAACCAGTATAGCACCATCCATCTGAGCAGCACCTGTTACCATGTTTTTAACGTAATCAGCGTGACCAGGACAATCGACGTGAGCATAATGTCTGTTTTCAGTCTCATACTCAACATGAGATGTATTAATGGTGATTCCTCTCTCTTTTTCTTCTGGAGCATTATCAATTGCATCAAAAGCTTTAACCTCAGAGAGACCTTTTTTTGCAAGAACTGTTGTTATTGCCGCAGTTAATGTAGTTTTACCATGATCAACGTGACCAATAGTACCAATATTTAAATGCGGTTTACTTCTTTCAAAATTTTCTTTTGCCATGACTTTTATATTTTAATTATTTTATTTTTTTTAATTAATATTTTTTGTTTTTCAAATTATCTGAGCGGAAGACGAGACTCGAACCCGCGACCCTCAGCTTGGAAGGCTGATGCTCTACCAACTGAGCTACTCCCGCTTATGACATTATTGTGGGGGAAAGAGGATTCGAACCTCTGAAGGCTAAGCCAGCAGATTTACAGTCTGCCCTCGTTGACCGCTTGAGTATTCCCCCGATATCGATTATATTTGAATCGAGCCGATGGAGGGACTCGAACCCACGACCTGCTGATTACAAATCAGCTGCTCTAGCCAGCTGAGCTACATCGGCAAAATATCAGTTGGCGTATAACATTAACATTGCTGTTTAAATGCTATCTTCCACAATGCATAATTTCAAAAAACTATTTTCTAATTAACAGATTATTACTTAAACCATCTTAATTAGAGGAGTGCAAATTTATTAAAACATTTTTCTTTTACAAAGAATAAAACGTTTTTTTTTTACATTATTAACCTCTTGGGTGAGTTTCTTTAAAAACTTTTTTTATTTTATCGCTTGAAATATGTGTGTAAACTTGTGTTGAAAGAAGAGAGGTATGTCCCAGCAATTCCTTTATAGAATTTAAATTCGCACCATTGTTAATAAGGTGTGTTGCAAAAGCGTGTCTAAGAATATGTGGACTAGTTTTTTTTAGACTACTTATTTTTTTTAAGTACTTATTGACAATCCTATAAATCATTTTTTCATAGGACTTTTGGCCTTTTAAGCTATAAAATAAGTATTCACTTTTTTGTTGTTGTTCATTTCGCATTTTCATGTATGAATCATATAACTTAATAATATTCGGTGTTAGGGGTAAAATTCTTTGTTTTCTTCTCTTACCTGTAACTTTCAACTGTGCAGAATATTTATCAAAATGTATGACCTTAATATTAATCAGTTCTGATAATCTTATTCCCGTCATATAAAACATCTCTAATATAAATCTGTCTCTTAAACCTATAAAGTCATTACCAAAAAATAATTTTGAATCAAATAATTTATCTAGGCTTTTACTTGATAAAACGTTTGGTAATAAAATAGATGTTTTAAGTGATCTGATGTTAATCATGGGGTTTTCCTTGATTAAGGTTTCTCTGATGCAGAATTCAAAAAATGATTTTAAAGAACTAATTTTTCTATTTATGGTTCTAGCACAATTTTTTTTTTTTTTGAGTGACACAATCCATATTCTAACTTCGTGGCTTGTTAAATATTCAAGATCTTTGTTAAATTCTTTTTTAGAAAAAAATAAAAATGAATTAACATCACTTAGGTAGGCCTTTGCTGTTAGGAGTGAATAGTTTCTTTCATTGATTAGAAAGTGACCAAATTTTTTGATAATATTCAAGAAGGAGGGGCTTAAAACAAGTGTACTTTAATCTTCTCTTGAGTTTACGTAAGATTGAGAAAATTTTGCTTTCATAAGCTCTTCTCTTCTTTGGGTAGAACGTTTAACAAAAGTTTTTCTGCTTCTAATTTCTCTGAGAGTGCCAACCTTGTCAAACTTTCTTTTGAATCTTTTTAAAGCTCTATCAATTGACTCTCCTTCTTTTACTGGAATAATAATCATATAAATATATTTGGATTGCGAATTTAGTATTTTTTTTAATTATTTCAAATTAAGTTTTTAGAAATAACAAGTTTCTGAATTTCTGATGTGCCCTCACCGATAGTACAAAGTTTTGAATCTCTGTAAAACTTTTCAACAGGGAAATCTTTAGTGTAACCATAACCTCCAAAAATTTGAACTGCATCATTAGCAATTTTCACACATGTTTCTGAAGAATAATATTTTGCCATTGCACTTTCTCTTGTAACTGGCTTGTTCGTCATAATTAAATGGCAAGCTCTGTAAATTAGATTTTCACAAACCTCAATCTCAGTAGCCATTTCAGCTAATTTAAAGGAGATTGCTTGAAATTTTGAAATTGGTTTACCAAACTGATTTCTTTCTTTAGAGTAATTTAAGCTTGCTTGATATGCCCCTTTTGAAATACCCAATGATAAAGCAGCTATTGAAATCCTTCCTCCATCTAAAATTTTCATTGCTTGGATAAAGCCTTCGCCCTCATTACCGAGCATGCAAGATTCATCTAAAACACAATTATCTAAAATTATCTCAGACGTTTCAGATGCTCTCATACCTAATTTATTTTCCTTTTTTCCAAATTTAAGTCCTGGATTTGATCTCTCAACAACAAATACAGAAATACCGTGAGAATCACCTTTTTCTCCAGTCCTTGCCATCACAACAATTATTTCAGAACTGATTCCGTGAGTTATCCAATTTTTAGTGCCATTTAATACCCACTTGTCATCTTTTTTGAGAGCAGTTGTATCCATTCTCAAGGCATCTGAACCAGTTCCGGTTTCAGTCAAAGCCCAAGCACCCAAGCTTTCTCCAGAGCACAATTTAGGTAACCATTTTTGTTTTTGCTCCTCAGAACCGAATTTTAATATATGACCAACGCAAAGTGAGTTATGAGCTGCAACTGACAAACCAATTGAACCACAAACTTTTGAAATCTCAGATATTATTGTGACATATTCAAAATAACCTAAACCAGATCCACCGTATTTTGTTGGTACTAGAACTCCCATCATACCAAGTCCTGCTAGCTTTTTAAATAACTCAGTTGGAAATGATTGTGACTCGTCCCATCTCATCATGTGAGGGATAATTTCTCTTTTACAAAATTCAGAGATTGTTTCCTTGATTAAAATTTGATTTTCTGAGATTTTAAAATTCATTTATTTATATTTTTTTATTTCACCACTAGTAATCTTTTTAAAATAATCCTTCATATCACTCCTGACTTCACCAGACATAATCAATAAACCAATAATATTTGGAAAAGCCATTGCTAAAATCATCATGTCTGAAAAGTCAACAACAGCACCAAGACTTACAGATGAGCCAACAACGATAAAGAACATAAACATTATCTTGTAGGAAAGTTCAGATGCTTTACTTTTTCCAAATAAAAAAGTCCAAGATTTTAAACCATAGTATGACCATGAAATCATTGTTGAAAAAGCAAAAAGAAGTATTGCAATCGTCAAAATATACGGAAACCATGATATTACACTCCCAAAAGCTTGAGCAGTTAGCTCAGAACCACCCAAGCCATCGACATTTTGATAATTCCCAGTAATTATAATAACGAAAGCTGTCATTGTACAAATAACTACTGTATCAATGAATGGCTCTAACAATGCAACCATACCCTCAGAAACAGGTTCTTTTGTTTTTGCAGCTGAGTGTGCGATTGAAGCTGACCCAACTCCTGCCTCATTTGAAAATGCAGCCCTCTTAAATCCAATTATTAAAACACCAATAACCCCTCCAAAACCGGCTTTGGGTGTAAATGCACCTGAAATAATTTCAGAAATAACAAACCCAATTTCAGAAAAATTTAACAAGATGATTATTAGAGATGCACCAACATAAACCGCTGCCATTAACGGAACAATTCTTTCTGTCACCTTGGCAATACTTTTGATCCCTCCAATAATAACGACACCAACCAAGACAGAAAAAAAGATACCAAATAATGGACCATAATTAGCTATGCCTGGAAAAATACCCTTTAAGGCTGAAAATGCTTGATTTGCTTGAAACATATTTCCGCCTCCTACGGAACCCCCAATACACAGCAAAGCAAACAGAAAAGCTAAAAATTTACCTAGATTTTTAAAATTCTTTTTTTCAAGACCATCCCTGAGATAATACATAGGACCACCATGTACTGTACCATCGTCATCAATCTGCCGGTACTTGACACCTAAAGTACATTCAACAAATTTAGATGACATTCCAAGGAGTCCAGCAACTATCATCCAAAAAGTCGCTCCAGGACCTCCCAAACTTATTGCAATTGCAACTCCAGCAATATTTCCTAAGCCTACTGTACCAGACAAGGCGGTTGTGAGTGCCTGAAAATGAGAAACTTCACCCTTATTATTAGGATCATCATAATCTCCTTTAACCAGCATTATTGCATGTTTAAATCCTTTTATATTTACGAAACCCATTCTAATTGTAAAAAATAAAGCTCCAAAAACAAGCCAAATTACTATAAATGGAATATTTTTATTTTGGCCGAAATAAGACAATGGATTAAAATTAGTATTATTGAAATACTTCTTAATATAAACAGGATTTGTAATATCAAAGAAAATAACACTTGCAATTGATAGAACCAATGGTTCAAACATAGAATTTATTGAATTGGAAAAAGAGTTAATTTTGTTAGAAAATCTATGTTCAAAAGTGAAAACATAATTATTTTCAGATAACGTAAAAACATTTTTATTTAAAATATCTATCTTAAAAGCTCTAATCGTATCATTAGGGTAAGAATAATGTAGAACTAAAAAGGAATTATCTTTGATGGTCTGTAATGACCAATTTCCGCTAGCATTTTTTTCATAAACACTGTATCTAAAACTTCCATTTTTTTCTAAATTAAAGTAATCCGAATCGGTAATGTCTATTTCTAAACCATCAATCGAGGAGTATGAGAATTCTCTTGATAAAAATTCTAATGTGTCAATTTTATTATTTGAAGAATAAGAAAAGTCTGGAATAGAAAATAAAATAATTAAAACAGGAAATAAGAAACTTTTATTTAAATTGATCATATTAAAACTATTTTTATTGGAACGATTATTTATATTTTAAATTCTTCATTGCATAACGACAATTGAGACTTGAGTCTTTCGGTCTTTGAGCAATAATTTTTAATTCTTTAGAACTAATTTTATTAACTAGACTGATATCGAAACCATTTTTTTTTACAAATTTACAAACAATATCATAAATTGACAGTCTAACATCACTTGAAATGTGATAAACACCAGTTTTTTTCCTATTTATGATTACAAAAATAGACTTGACAAGATCATGTACGTTAGTTGATGTTCTAAATTGATCATCAACTATATTAATTGTTTGATTTTTCTTGACTTTATTTGCAATCCAACTTAAAAAACCTTTTTCAAAGTTGTTATAATCATAAATCATCGAAGTTCTAATAATTGTGTAATTACTAATATTTTCTTTAATAATATTTTCAGAACATAACTTTGTTTTACCATAATAATTAATTGGATTACAAACATCATTTTCAGAGTAATGACCATTTAATCCATCAAATACAAAGTCAGATGAAATGTGAACTAAATGAATGTTCTTTCTTTTACAATACATGACCAAGTTTTCCACACCAACAACATTAACCATCCAACATTCCTCCTTATTAATTTCACATTGGTCAACATTAGTGAAAGCAGCGGTATTTATAATAATATCAGGGGAGAATTTGTTGAGCACATGCTTACAAGAATGTTTACATGAAATATTCATTTCAGCGACATCAAATGAAAAACTTGACTCACTGATATTTTTAACTGAGCCGACAAATTTTATTTTTTTTTTTTGCAAAAGACTACACATGGCTTGGCCAACTAATCCGTTAGCTCCAGTAATTAAAATTTTTTTATTTAATATCATTAAAATGTAAAGTAATTTTAAAAGCCGATTTTATCTAACTCAATTTTCATTTCATTCTGGATATTTTCACACACAACTCTTGAATGTTTGTAAAATTCATTTCCTGAGTCAGCATATAAAATTGATCTGGAAACATTTATAATTAAACCACATGACTTAGTTAATCCATATTTACAAACTGATTTAAGATCTCCACCTTGATGCCCAATTCCTGGCACTAAAAAAAAACTATTTGGACATATGCTTCTAATTAATTTCATTTCATCAGTTTTATTAGCACCAACTACATACATGATTTGATTATTTGACCATTTTTTTGATATCTTAACTATCTCTGCATAAAGAGGTAAACCCGATTGAGTTTGGATATTTTGGATATCACTTGCATTATCATTCGAAGTTGCAGCAAGTAAAACAACATATTTATCTTTAACTAAAAATGGAGTAACTGCATCTTTTCCCATGTAAGGGGAAATTGTAACAGCGTCTACACCAAAAAAATCATAAAATGTATCCGCATACATTTTAGCTGTATTAGAAATATCAGATCTTTTAGCATCAGCAATTATTAGATGATTTTTTGGAATATATTCAATAGTTTTTTTTAGTGTTTCAAAGCCAGTGTTGCCAAGCTTTTCAAAAAAAGCTAGATTTGGTTTATATGCAATGCATAAGTCTTTTGTATGATCAATTATCAATTTATTAAATTCTAAAATAGGATTTTTGTATTTAAGTAAATGTTGTGGAATTTTATCCAAATCTGGATCAAGACCAACACATAAAAATGATTTTTTTTTTCTTATTTGACTTATTATATCACTTGTTCCCATAACACCTAACCATGTTTTAACCTTTCAGCATTTTCAGCAATTTTCAATTCTTCAATTAACTTACATATATCTCCATTTATAATTTCATTAAGGGAATAAAGGGTAAGTCCAATTCGATGATCAGTTACTCGGCCCTGAGAATAATTATAAGTTCTTATTTTGTCGGATCTGTCTCCCGTTTTGACCATTGTTTTTCGTTGACCAGCAATTTCTTCATTCCTTTTGTTCAATTCAATTTCATAAATTCTAGATCTGAGAACTTTAAGTGCTTTTGCAAAATTTTTTATTTGAGATTTTTGATCCTGGCATTGAGCAACCACTCCAGTTGGTACGTGAGTTAGCCTGACAGCAGAATATGTAGTATTTACCGATTGACCACCTGGACCTGATGAGCAGTATGTTTCTTTTTTTATATCACTTTCATTTAACTCAATATCAAAATCTTCAACTTCAGGTAAAACGACTACAGATGCAGCTGATGTATGAACTCTTCCTTGGGTTTCAGTTTGGGGCACTCTTTGAACTCTATGAACTCCTGATTCGTACTTTAATTCTCCATAAACACTTTCTCCGGTCACCGAAAATACAATTTCCTTAAAACCACCAGATGTGCCTTCGCTTACATCCATGAGATCATACTTCCAATTCTTGGAATCTAAAAATTTACAATACATTCTGAATAAATCACCAGCAAAAATACTGGCTTCATCTCCACCAGAGCCAGCTCTGATTTCAACAACAGCATTTTTTGAATCATCCGGATCATTGGGTATCAGTAATATTTTTATTTCTGAATCTAAAATTGATTTTTTTGAAGTCGACTCTTGGAGTTCCTGTCTTGCTAACTCTTTAAGTTCTGGATCGTTTTCATTTTTTAATATTTCATCTGCCTCATCGATGTTTTTTAAAAGATTTAAATATTGATTTATTTTGGTTACAATGGGTTTCAAATCTTTGTACTCTTTATTTAGTTTGATGTACTTTTTCATATCAGAAATAATTTCTGGTCTAACAATCATTTCTGAAACTTGATTAAATCTGTCTTTTATAGCATTGAGTTTATCAATCATAACCTAGTAAACAACTTTTATATCCGGAGTTTCAATAGTTAATTTTTTTTTATGAGAATTCTCAACAAATCCAATAACTTTTGCATCTAAGCCAAAAGATTTAGATAATGATATGATTTCATTGGATAATTTAGGATCAACATAAATCTCCATTCTATGACCCATGTTAAAAACCTTATACATTTCGCTCCAGTTTGCGTTGGATTCTTTTTTAATAAGTTTAAATAATGGTGGGGTCTCAAACATATTGTTCTTTACAATATGTAAATTATCGACAAAATTCAAAATTTTTGTCTGACCTCCACCAGTACAGTGAATCATTCCATTAATATGACTTCTGAAAAATTTAAAAATTTCTTTAACAACCGGAGCATAAGTTCTAGTTGGAGAAAGAACTAATTTACCCAAAGTTTGGCCGTTTAATTTATCAAATATTTTGTTGGTACCACAGTATACTAAGCTAGGGTCAATTGAATTATCAAAACTTTCTGGAAATTCAACGGCAAGACTTTTATCAAAAATATCGTGACGAGCAGATGTTAAACCATTGCTTCCAATTCCAGAGTTGTAACAATTTTCATAATTTGTTTGGCCAAATGAAGACAAACCAATAATAACATTTCCGGGCTTAATATTGGAATTATCAATGATATCGTCTTTTTTAATTCTGCATACCATTGTGTTATCAACAATAATAGTTCGTACTATATCTCCAATGTCGGCTGTCTCACCACCAGATGAAATTATGTTGATATCCCATTCTTTGAACATTTCAATTATTTCGCTTGTGTAATTGATAATACTAGAAATTACACTTCCAGGAATTAATTGTTTATTTCTTCCAATTGTTGAGGAAAGAATGAAGTTATTTGTTGCACCTACACACAATAAGTCGTCTAAATTCATTACAATTGAATCCTGAACAATGCCCTTCCATACAGATAAATCGTTAGTTCTCTTCCAGTATATGTAGGCAAGAGACGACTTTGTTCCTGCACCATCGGCATGCATTGCCAATAAATAGTCTTTATCATTAGTTAAATAATCAGGAATTAGTTTACAAAAGGTGTTTGGAAATACACCTTTTTCAATATTTTTTATAGCGTTATGAACATCTGTCTTATCTGCGGATACGCCTCTTTTTAAATATTTCTCCATATTTAATTGTAATGACAAGAATTAAAAATTTTGAAATACTAGTAAGGCTGTTGTAAGTAGTTTCCTGAAGACTTCTTCATTGGAACAACTTTGCCATCTTTTTTTATTTTAGCGTCTTTAATAGAGCTACTTTTTTCAACATTTTCAGGATTTTCAAGCCAGCTTTCAAAATCAGTGCTTAATACTTTAAAATCTGTTCTTCGATTTTTTTGATGAGCCATTTCCTTCAAAGAGTTTGTTTTTAAACGTTCAATGTATTCTCTACTTAGTGAACCTGGAGAGAGGCCCATTGTCTCAGATGTTAAAACGGTTGGCTCAGTATCAGCCATACCAACAGGAATTAACCTTCTAGAATCTACTCCAACTGAAACTAAATAGTCTACACAACTTAATGCTCTGTCAAACGAGAGACGAGTATTTAAAGTATCACTGCCTCTAAAATCGGTATGAGATCGAAGTTCTATAACATGATTAGGCCAATCATTATTCAAAAGTGAAGCAAGTGAATCTAGCTCTGCTTTTGATTCGTTTCTGAGATCAGACTTACCCAAGTCAAAAAGCACACTCTTGAGAACCAAAGGACGTCTCATTGTACGCATTTCTATCGGCATTCTTGTCATTTCATATGAATCATGTCCCATTTTGTCAATATCATCACTGTATAGAGGATGTTTTTCTGTAATGACAACAAGATCCTCATTTCTGATATGAGAAGTTGAAATTGTAGTGTCAACTACTTGAAAGAACCAGTCTTTATTGACTGTAAGTCTATAATCCTCATCGTCAAAAAAGTTTTCATCACTGAAGTTGAAAGTTCCATCTTTTTTGGTGATTTTTACTTTACTCGATCTTGGTCCAATCAATTCGACTTTTGCACCCTTGATAGGAGCGCCATCAGCTACGTCTATAACTTTTCCTTTTAGATTGTAATAAGTTCTTTTTTTGTCAAAATAATATATATCAGTATTTCCTTTACTTTTCCATCTTGACCCCACTCTATTAGATGAAAAATAACCCTTCATTTCAGGAATTCCGGCAGATTCCTTTTCATCTTCGAAAGTAATCCCAAAATCATCATAGCAAGTATTTATTGGGTATCTAAGATTTTCAGCTTCTTGAAACATTTTAGTTACATCATCACTAATCGAGGGATTATGTTCAGCTTTAAATATGTCTAGTCCCCCCATACCCATTCTGCCATCAGATGAAAAATATAAATTTTTAGTATCCGAATTGTAATGAGCAAAAGCTTCGTTACCAGAACTGTTGATGTTTTCACCTAAGTTTTGGGGCTCACCCCAAGACTTTTTTCGTCTATCGTATTTTGAAACGTAAATGTCCGAACCGCCGAAGCCACCCTCAATTTCAGCAGAAAAAAATAACATTTTGTTATCACTACTGACACTAGGGCCATGCAAGTCGACTAGTGTATCAACAGGAATAACCTCCATAGCAGTTTTTTCAAAAACATTACCTCTAAGTTCGGCCGAAAAAATTCGTCTTCCTTGATACTTATTTTTTGAAAATAATGCACGAGTAAAATACATTTTATTTCCTCTTCCATCGAATGAAATTACACCTTCTTCGGAGTTCTTTAGATTAACGGCTACTTCTTCAAGGCCATCTTTTGTATTTGTTATTGACTCAACATCCCATTTATCATCTGGATTAAGAATATTGGAGGTGTTTTTTTTCCTGGCCTTGTCTTTTTTGCTAAATCCTTTTAATCTAAAAATATCTGAGAATGGCTGACCAGTTTGATGGTTTAAATTCTTGCCTAGTGCACCATCTCTTGATGAGGTAAAGTAGAATTTGTACTGGTCATTTTTTGCTTTTGGATTTAATGCTGGTGAGTAATCATTGGAAGAAGAGTTGATTTTTCCAGCATTCAAAACCCTATATTTACTACCCTCAATTATCCACTTTTGAGATAACTCAAGAGATTTAATACCATTAATACCTTTTGGATCATCTGGTGCAAGGCTAGAATAAATTTCATATTGTTCTTGAGCTTTTTCAAATTTTTCCATGCCTTTGTAACATTCAGCCAAATAATAATACACAAGAGGATTGTCATGACGCATCTTGAGAGTTCTTCTTAGGTTCATTTCAGCTTTTTTATAATCCCCAAGGAAAAAGTAGCACTGAGCGAGTTTAAAACTAATTTTATTCTTTTCTAATCTATCATTAGATCTAGAGTATGCCCTCTTGAAAATTGTCTCAGCTTTTCCATATTCAAGGTTATCAAAGGCTTTCATTGCCTTTTTAAAGTCACCAGAATTTTGGCTAAAAGCAAAAGATGAAACTAAAATTAGTAATAGGAAAGGGATAATTTTTTGACTTTTTTTCATTCTAAATCTATTTTATGATAATCTTTAGCAATTTAACAATATTTTCTTTACAAGAAAAAAATAAAATAATTTGAGTTTAAATTATATTACTTTACTAACAGTTTCAATCATGACAGATACTATTCTGTAAGGATCTGCGTTTGAAGCTGGTCTTCTATCTTCCAAGTAACCCTTCCAATCAGTTAATGGTAAAGATATTGGAATTCTTATAGATGCTCCACGATCAGATAATCCATAACTGAATTTGTCAATAGACTGGGTCTCATGAAGCCCCGTGAGACGTTGATCGTTTGATGAACCATACTCTGCTATGTGTTTGTCATGATTTTTTTCTAACTCATCACAAATATCATAAATGTATTTTTTTCCGCCAACTTTTCTCATTTTATCATTTGAAAAATTACAATGCATTCCTGAGCCATTCCAGTCACCTTTAACTGGTTTGGGATGAAACTCAATACCAACACCGAATTCCTCAGTGACTCTGAATAAGAGGTACCTTGCTATCCACAAATCATCGCCAGCAGCTTGTGGGCTCTTTCCAAGAACTTGAAACTCCCATTGACCAAGAAGAACCTCGGCATTGATACCAGTAATGTTTAAACCGGCTTCCAGACACAAATCTAGATGAGCTTCTACAATTTCACGGCCAGCAACATTTTTGTTACCAACTGAACAATAGTACATTCCCTGTGGATTTGGGAAACCATGATCTGGAAATCCCAGTGGTCTAGCTTCATCCATCAATGTATATTCTTGTTCAAATCCAAACCAAAAATCGTCATGACCTTTTGGAATTTTTGATCTTGTATTAGATTCATGAGGAGTTCCGTCAGCATTGTAAACTTCGCAAAGAACCAAAAAAGCATTAATTCTTGCAGGGTCGTCATAAATTGCAACCGGTTTCAAAACACAGTCAGATGAACTACCATCAGCCTGCATTGTTGAACTCCCATCGAAAGACCAGTCAGGAAGTTTCGTAATATCCTTATCAAAGGATTTAAAACTGAGAATTTTGGTTTTACTTCTCAGATTAGCTTCAGGTTGATAACCATCAAGCCATATATATTCAAATTTGTATGCATTCATCGGAATTATTTCATTTATTAATTCTAATAAATTTATTGTATTAATGCATACGTTAATGTTTTTTTCTTTTATAATTTATTAACATAAACAAATATTTATCAACACTAATTTATCCAATTGTAATTATTTTTTAGAGTTAAACTCATTGTAGACATCTTTGAAAGAATTTTTAGTTCTATTTATAAATCTGCCTATGTCACTCATTGTTGATGGAAGATTCTTCGTACCAAAAAATATGACATAAATTAGTGAAATAATAAATATTTCACCAAAACCTAAATTTAAGATTAGGACTTTCACAATATTTACTTTTTGTAAGATGAATCATACATGATTGGCGTTGCTATGAATAAAGACGAGTATGTACCGACAATTACACCTATCATAAGTGCAAACATAAAACCCCTCACTATCTCACCACCAAAAATAAAAATAACAAATAAAACAAAGAAGGTTGTTAGTGATGTATTAATTGTTCTACTTAGTGTACTGTTCAACGCATTATTAATAACAACAGATGGTTCTCCAACTTTCACACTCATGTACTCTCTTATTCTATCAAAAACAACAACAGTGTCATTTAAAGAATAACCAATAACAGTCAACACAGCGGCAATGAAGGCTTGATCTATTTCAAGAGAAAAGGGTAACATTCCATAAAACAACGAAAATATTGATAGCAAAATTAAAACATCATGAAAGACTGCAGCAACAGCTCCCAAACTATACTGCCATTTTTTGAATCTAAATAGAATATACATGAATATCAGAGCAAGTGAAAATAATATCGACCAAAAGGCAGAACTTTTAATATCGTCTGCGATTGTAGGGCCAACAAGTTGAGAGCTCATAATTTCATAATTTCCATAGCTAGATCCATTTAAACATTTTTTTAAAGAATTTTCAACAATTTCATCAGCAGTCAAATCTTCAATCATATAATTGGTTGTAATTTTAACCTGATTGAGGTCACCAAAGGTTTTAACTTCGGGAAACATTTTTAAATTATTTTCATTTACAAAGTGGTTACCAAGACTATTTCTTAGTTCAGCCGTATTTACATTGTTATCAAATCTCACAACATATGTTCTACCTCCTTGAAAATCAACCCCCTGATTTAATCCTTTAGTAAATAGTGAGAATATACCCACAACAATTATTGTTGCCGAAAGAATGTAGTACCTTTTTCTATTGTTCAAAAAGGTGAGATTTAAATTTTTGAAAGCATTGTTAGTAATAAAATTTGAAAAAGTAACCTTTCTTTTGGATTCTATACGAGACTCAAAAACAATTCTAGTAACAAAAATAGCACAAAACAAAGAAGTTAAAATACCAATGATTAAAGTTGTTGCAAAACCCTTGATTGGTCCAGAACCAAAATAAAATAACACAACACCTGTTAATAATGTTGTGATGTTTGCATCAATAATCGAGCTGTAAGCTTGTTGATAACCGTCTCGGATTGCAAGGGTAAGTCCCTTTCCTTGGGTTAACTCTTCTCTAATTCTTTCATAAATAAGGACATTAGCATCAACAGACATACCAATAGTTAAAACAATTCCAGCAATTCCAGGAAGAGTCAAGACACCACCAAGTCCAGACAATGCTCCGAATATAAAAAACATATTAATTAGAAGGGCAAGGTTGGAGGCTAGACCGGCATGCATATAATAAAAAATCATATACAATAAAATAAAACCTAGTGCAATAAGGAATGACTTATAGCCAGACTCAATTGCTTCTTGACCCAATGATGGACCAACAATTTCTGATTGTATAATATTGGCTGGAGCCGGAAGTTTTCCGGCTTTTAGAATATTAGCAAGATCTTGAGCCTCATCTAAGGTGAAATCACCAGAAATGACAGAACTTCCCCCAGAAATTTCAGCATTAACGACAGGGAAAGAATAAACAAAGTCATCAAGGACAACTGCTACGGAGCTTCCTATATTTTCTTTAGTTAATTTTTGCCATAGTCTTGCACCGGTTCTATTCATTCTCATTGTAATTTGAGGATTTCCAAATTGGTCAATATCTTGTGCTGCATCTACAATTACATCGCCAGACAATTTGGATTTATCTTCTCTGTTTGACTTAATAGCAATAAGTCTTAGTCTCTCTTTTTTATCGTCAAATGGTTTCGCTTCCCATAAAAATTTAATATTTCTAAATTGCTGTGGTATTAATTTTAAAAAATCAGCTGAATTTAAATATTCGTTAACCTTAGTAGTGTCTTTAACTAGAGATGAGCCAACAACTGGTCCAGGAATTATTTGTATAGAATTTGTGTTGGGGTCAACAGCAATATTTGGATTTAAAAGATCGAATAATACATTTAGATTTTGCGAAGTGGTATCAGACTCTTCTGCCTCCAATATTAAGTCTTCTAATTCATCATCAATCGTGTTTGTTTTTTTGGAATTATCTGCTTCATTTTCAGCATTTGAAAGCTTTTCACTTAAAACAAAGTTTGCTTCCTGAAAGAAATTAAAAAGATTTACATTATCGTAAGTTTCCCAAAATTCTAGAACTGCTGCACTTTGTAGTAGTTTCTTTACCCTAACTACATCTTTGACACCAGGAAGTTCAACAATAATTCGACCGGTTCTTTCAGCTTTTTGTATACTTGGCGAAGCAACTCCAAATTTATCGATTCTTGCCCTGAGAACTGTAAAAGCTCTATCAACTGCTCCTTCAGCCTCAAGTCTTATAACTCTCATTACATCAGCATCCGATGCATCGGAAGGAATCTTGTCTCTGAGATCTTTATTTCCGAAAATTCTTGGAGATGAAAGCCTTGAAGACATATTGGACTCAGCATTCAATTTTATAAATTCTTTTTCGAATAAACTCAAATAATCTTCTTGACTAATTTTTTCTTTTTCACTTGCAATACTTAGTGCCTTGTTAAATACAGGATCCTTGCTATTGTCAGACAAAGCAATAAGAATATCTTTCATTGAAATTTCTAAGGTTACGTTCATACCACCTTGTAAGTCTAGTCCTAACTTTAATTCACTGTCTTGACACTCAGATAATGTCCAAGATTTTTGTCCAAAAAATAACCAGGGAGTATAAATTGGTTCATTTGCAACAGAATCGAGATAATATTGTTCTAACTCAATGTCACCGGATGAAAATTCTTTTGCTTTGCTCTTTTCGCGATTCACTACAAAGGTAAAAGAGAGTGAAAACAAAAATGATATAAAAAAAACAATACCAATAAAACCTATTAAATTTCTAACGTTGCTATTTTTCATAATTCAAGTAGTAAAATGAAGGGCAAATATAAAAATTTTAATATGTTTTAGAAAAAATGAAGTTATTAAATAAGTCTTATTTGGTGTGAAATAAAAAATAATGTAATTTGTGAGAAGAAGATTTTTCAAATTTTACCACAAAATCTAGATTAATTATTTGCATAATGTACAAAAAACACACTCTTTGGATATCATTGATAATTTTCAATTGCATAATCAAATGTCAAATTAACTTTGAACAACAGATTAATGTAAGTGTTATTAAAGATAATGTTGAGTTGAAAAACCCCTGGTCCGGAGGATTGAACTTTTGTCAGTTTTCAAAAATTGACTTAAATCTAGACGGAATTGAAGATTTATTTGTATTTGATAAGTCAGGAAAAAACGGAACTCAAAACGGAGCTAAAATTAGTACATTTTTATTCAATAATTTCTCTAACGAATTTATATTTTCCCCAGAATACTCATCATATTTTCCTGAACTGAGAGATTGGGTACTTTTGATTGACTTCGATCTCGATGGTAAAAAAGACATATTCACCAGCCAAAATTCATCGGTAGCAGTTTATAAAAATATTTCGGAGAATGAAGTTTTAGAATTTGAATTTTTAAAAATAATTAAATCTGACGCTGGATTCGGTCCAATTAATTTATATGTAAGTGGTTCCGATATTCCTGCGATAGTAGATGTTGACGGCGACTCAGATATTGATATTTTAACATTCGATCCATCAGGAAGCAAAGTTTATTTTCATGAAAATAAAACAATGCAAATGTACGGAAACTGTGACAGTATAAATATGGTGAGAAGTGATAATTGTTGGGGAAAATTTGTTGAAGATTTCAGTACTAATAGTGTTACTTTAGGGCTGGATGAAAACTGCAATGAGGTTAATGAAAATAGCAGATTTGCAAAACATTCTGGGTCAACATTATTAGCCCTGGATTTAAACCCAGACGTAAATCAAAGTTTAGAACTTCTTCTTGGCGATTTAACATATGATAATATGGTCATGCTATATAATGGTGGGACTCAAAATGAAGCCACAATTAGCAACCAAGACCTAAATTACCCTAGTTATGACCTTCCAATCAATTTAACAAAATTTCCAGCTGCTTTTAACCTCGATGTGAATAACGATAATCTTGATGATATTTTAATTAATCCAAACGGTGTCAATGTGTCTGAAAATTTCAACAACGTTCATCTTTATGTTAATTCCGGCCAAAACGAAGATGGTGAAATTCAATTTAATTATTCATCCAATGATTTTTTAATTGGTAGCATGATTGATGTCGGGGCAAATTCTAAGCCCCTTCTTTATGATCTCAACGACGATAACTTAAAAGACTTAATAATATGTAACAAAGGTTATTTCGATAATGGGAATTATAATTCTAAAATTTCACTTTATAAGAATACTGGTACACTAACAAACCCAATTTTTGAATTTGTTACAAACGATTTTGCCGAACTGTCATCAATTGGAAATCAGTCTGGTTTCCAATCACTTAGCGCATCTTTTGGTGATCTGAATAACGACAACTTAACAGACATGATTGTTGGAGACAACAATGGTCAGATATACCTATTTAGTTCTTTAGGATTGAACGATTCTAACTTTCCAGAATTTGAGAACTATCAAGTTTTAGATATTGATGTTGGTAGTTTTGCAACCCCACAACTTGTGGATTTAAACAGAGACGGTTTACTGGATCTCGTAATTGGTGAAAGAATGGGTATTGACAATGGAATTTTAAATGGGATTAACTACTATCAAAACATAGGTACGATAAATGACCCTAATTTTGCTGATTTCACCCCTACATTTAATACCGGAATTATCGATAGCAATGGATCTGAAATCATTATTAAAAGTTTGGGCGGAATTCATCTTGCTGACACAATATATTTAACTGGTTACACTGATCCTCATGTTTTTGAATACGAAAATAAATTTTTATTAGCAGTAGGAACAGAAAGAGGTAATGTTCATCTTTATGAAAATGTTGAAGAGATAAATGAAAACGGCGACTATGAATTAAATTTAGAATTTGAGTACTCTGAAGTATCTGACAATATGTTGGGTGACACTAATTGTATTCATTCAAAAATATTTATAAGCGATATAAACAATGATGGCTATATAGACTTAGTTAGGGGAAACTCTAGTGGAGGTGTTGAATTTTTTTCAGAAAATAATCTCAACTCTAATGGAAATGAATTTGAAAACCTCAAAGTTAAACTGTTTCCAAATCCTAGTGCAGGGAATTTCAGTATTAAATTTGATAAAAGATTTGATGGACAAATCATTATTTACAATTTACTAGGAAAAGAGGTTTTAAATGAAAGTATTATCAATGAAGATGTTGTTTTTTTTAACGTTAGCTTCAAAAAAGGAATTTACTTCGTTAAACTCAAATCTAAAAAAACTGAGATTAATCACAAGCTAGTGATTAAATAATTTTCATTTCCTTGAGAATTTCATTTGTTTTATTAACTCCCGAGGCCGACTCGCTTAGCATATTTTTTTCAATTTTATCAAGTTCTATTTCACAAATTCTTTCGATACCATTTTTGCCTAATACAACTGGAACACCAATTGCGATATCACTCAAACCATACTCACCATCAAGAAAAACAGAGCATGGAAAGATTTTTCTTTGGTCACATGCAATCGCGTGAACAATTGAAGAAACAGCTGCCCCTGGTGCATACCATGCAGAGGTACCTAACATTGATGTTAGTGTTGCGCCACCAACTTTAGTTTCATGTCTTATTTTCTCTATTGTCTCATGACTTAGCATTTGATTAATTGGAATGCTATTTCTTGTAGCTAACCTTGTTAAAGGGACCATTCCTTTATCACTGTGTGCCCCGATAACCATAGCTGAAATATCAGAACTTGGACATGACAATGCTTCACTGATCCTATATTTGAATCTAGCACTATCAAGAGCACCGCCCATGCCTATTACTCTTCTTTTTTCGATACCAAGCGTTTTGTATGCAAGGTATGTCATAGTGTCCATAGGGTTACTAACGATAATTAAAATTACATTAGGAGAAAATCTAATTAATTCATCAGAAACTTCTTTGACTATTTTGGCGTTTATTCCAATGAGCTCTTCCCTAGACATACCAGGCTTTCTTGGAATACCACTAGTTATGACGGCAATATCACTATTTTTAGTATTTGAATAGTCATTGGTACAACCAATGATTTTTGTATCAAAAGAGTTAAGTGACGATGTCTGCATAAGATCCATTGCTTTTCCTTCAGCAAAATTTTCTTTGATATCTAGTAATACGACTTCAGAAGCAAAGTTTTTAATAGCAATATACTCGGCAGAACTTGCACCAACTGCACCTGCGCCCACAACGGTTATTTTCATAAAAAAAAATTTATTGTATTAAATATAAATAAATATATATTTTTTTTTAACTAAATTGTAAATTGTTTATATCAATGTGTTTTTGTGGTATGATATTTGTATTTTAAAAATATAAAATACTTAATATGAATAGAATAGATAATTTTTTACTTCTTTCTTTAGTACTGACATTATTTGTTTGTGATTTGAAATCACAAGTTGTTGCATCCGACGATGTTTATCTCTGTGAGGGTGAACAAGGAAATGTTGAGGTTATTTTATCAGCAACTTCATTCGCTGTAGACCTAAATGATTCAAATATATACACTGACGATATCTTTGGAAGTGTAATAGACCTTGGTTTTGATTTTGTTTTTTACGGAAATACATACAATCAGGTCGTACTCGCATCTAATAATTATTTATCTTTCAATACTTTCAATGCCGGCAACTACTCAGACTGGACCATAGATGCAGCTATACCAACCAACTTAGAACCAGAAACACAAAACTCTATTCTTTGCCCATGGCAAGATATCTACCCCGGGGCGAATGGAAACGGCACAATACAGTACGCAACTACAGGTGAAGCACCTAACAGAGTGTTCATTGCTTCGTTTTGCGGCATTCCTATGTTTTCATGCACTGATATATGTTATTCAAGTCAAATCAAGCTATTTGAGGGGAGTAATATAATTGAAACACATATTGCACAGAAGGTTTTGTGCACAACATGGAACGAAGGAGCGGCGGTTCACGGTCTTCACAATATTGACGGTACAATTGCGCATGTCGTAACAGGACTTGATGGAATTGTAAGAAATTTTCCAAATCAATGGACATGTGAAAATGATGCTTGGAGATTCACACCAAACGGAAACGATGACTATGTCATAGAAAATATGGAATTTGCTCCTGCAGTAGCAGGAACTGACATCATATGGCAAGATGAATTTGGAAATCAGATTGGAACAGGTGGACAAATAACAGTAATTCCTGGCGGAAATGTTACTTACACTGCTGGTGCCTCACTTTGTGGTGATGCTGGAGATTGGTGTGGATTTGAAGGAGGTATAGAAGGTGATGATGTTAGTATCTTTTTCGAAGAACTGAATTTGAGTGGAAATGGCAATGACGTAAGTTGCTTTGAACTAAATAACGGAACAATAGAGGTCTTCGCTCCTTATGAAGGAAACTGGATATATAATCTTTATGATTCGAACTCAACTCTCATTTTATCTGAAAATTCCAGTAATGAAGAATTTATTTTCCAAAACCTCAGCCCAGGAGAATACTTTATTGACATTCAAGAAGAGTCAAGCTTGTGTGTAAGCTCAGAAATTAATATATCAATCAATCAACCTGCGCAAATAATTTCTAGTGATTTAACCTCTGATGTTTCTTGTTTTGGTGGAAGTGACGGATTGATAGAAATCACAATAGAGGGTGGTATTTCACCATATACAACGTATTTATATAATGCTAACCAAGAAAATATTTCTACTGAATCTGGTGATTTAATATCATTTAATAATTTAGAATCTGGTGATTATTATTACTCAGTTCTTGATTCAAACGGATGTTTAATAACTGGTGATGAAATTATTTTTAATATTAATCAACCTAATGAAATAATTATCGAGTTGAATGAAACTGGTGGTGTGAGCTGTAATAATTCAGAAGATGGTTTCATTGATATAACTGTTTCTGGCGGAAACCCTAATTATTCATATGTTTGGGTTAATCCCATGGGTGATTCTTTCAACACCGAAGACTTACAAAATGTTTCCGGCGGAAACTATTCACTTACTCTTACAGATCAAAATGGTTGTGAAGAGTTATTTTCAATAGAAATCAATGAAAATGAGGCTGTAAGTTTTGATGTAGATTTTGAAGATTGTAATGTTAATGACATCGAAATTTCCATTAATGCATCAGGGGGAATCCCTAACTACTTCTATAGTTTATCATATGACAACAATATAGTTGATTCCAATACAAATGGAAACTTTGAGGGACTAGAGGCTGGGGAGTACTTAGTTTCAGTAAATGATAGTAATAACTGTGAAAGTGAAAGTTATATTTCATTAAATTCATCTCCTCTGGCTAATTTTGAAACTGATGAGTTTGAGTTCTCACTATCTAATGAACCAACTGAATTCACTGATTTATCCATTGATAACAATATAATTTCTTGGTCTTGGGATTTTGGTGATGGTAATAATTCAAATCAACAAAACCCAACAAATCAATATCTTCAACCAGGCGTATATTTTGTTACACTAGAGGTTGTCGACATTTTTGGTTGTAGTGATGTTATTACAAAAGAACTAAGAGTTTTACAGGACTATTATTCATACACCCCAAACATATTCACACCAAATAATGATGGTATGAATGATACATTTTCTCCTTCTTTAATGAATATCGATTACGAAAGTTATTCATTAACAATTTTTGACAGATGGGGAAATGAGCTTTTTAAAACCAATAAATACGAAGAAGGTTGGGATGGAAAACAAATAAATGGAGAAATGCTACCCTCAGATATTTATAGCTATAAAGTAGTTTACAAAACTAATATGGGGATTGAAAAAAAAGAACTAGGAAAAATAATAATGGCTAAATAATTTTATACATCTATTTTAGCATACTTAGCATTTTCTTCAATAAACGCTCTTCTTGGAGGAACATCATCCCCCATCAACATAGAAAATACTCTATCCGCTTCAGCAGCATTTTGAATTGTTACTTGTCTAAGAGTTCTATTTTCAGGATTCATGGTAGTATCCCATAATTGAGAGGCGTTCATTTCACCAAGACCTTTATATCTTTGAATATTAACTTTAATGTCTTTTCCAGCTCTTAAATTTTCAACTGTATCATCCCTTTCTTTATCATCCCAACAGTATTTCTGAGTTGATCCTTTTTTCACCAAATAAAGAGGGGGGGTAGCAATGTATACATATCCAGACTCAACTAGTTCTTTCATATACCTGAAGAAAAAAGTTAAAATCAATGTTGCAATGTGACTTCCATCTACATCAGCATCACACATTATTACAATTTTGTGATATCTCAGTTTTTCTAAATTTAGTGCTCGTTCATCTTCCTCAGTACCAACAGAAACACCAAGAGCAGTAAACATGTTTTTAATTTCTTCATTTTCAAATACTCTGTATGGCATAGCTTTTTCAACATTCAAAATCTTTCCTCTGAGAGGAAGTATAGCTTGAAATGCCCTATCTCTTCCTTGCTTAGCAGTTCCACCAGCAGAATCACCCTCAACTAAAAAAATCTCGCATAAATTTGGGTCAGACTCAGAACAATCAGAAAGTTTTCCCGGTAAACCGGTTGAAGACATTACTGTTTTTCTCTGAACAAGTTCACGAGCTTTTCGAGCAGCTTGTCTTGCCTTTGCGGCTAGAACAACCTTTTGGATAATTGACTTAGCCTCTCTTGGGTTTTCCTCCAAATAATTGAAAAGCATTTCACCAACAAGTTGATCAACGGGACCCATGACTTCACTATTTCCCAACTTGGTTTTCGTTTGACCTTCGAACTGAGGCTCCATAACTTTAACGGAAACAACTGCCGTTAAACCTTCTCTAAAGTCATCTCCTGAAATGGTAATTTTTTCTTTAGACAAAACCCCGGTCTTCTCTATGAAACTTTTGAGTGTTCTTGTAAGAGCTCTTCTAAAACCCGAAAGATGAGTCCCACCTTCATGGGTGTTAATATTGTTGACATAAGAGTGTAAATTTTCCGAGTATGTTGTGTTGTACTGCATTGCTACCTCAACTGGAATGCCATTTTTTTCACCTTCCATGTACATAACATTTTCCATTAACGAATCTCGTGTTGCGTCTAGGTACTTTACAAACTCCTTTAGACCGCCCTCCGAAAAGAATGTGTCGGTTAAGTAATTATTGTTTTCATCTTTTGTTCTTTTATCAGTAATAGAAATAGATATGCCCTTATTTAAAAAAGAAAGTTCACGCATTCTGGAAGACAGGATATCATACACATAATTGGTGTCAACAAAAATGCTACTATCAGGCAAAAATGTCACCTCGGTTCCTCTTTTTTCAGTTTCTCCAATCTGTTTAACCGGATAAAGAGGAACTCCCTTTTCATATTCCTGACAAAATATTTTATTTTCTCTGTACACGGTAACCTTGAGGTGTTGAGATAGTGCATTTACGCATGAGACTCCGACACCATGTAAACCACCTGAAACTTTGTAAGAATCCTTATCAAACTTACCACCTGCGTGTAAAACGGTCATAACAACTTCGAGGGCAGATTTTTTTTCTTTTTCGTGTAAACCTGTTGGAATACCTCTTCCGTCGTCTAAAACTGTAATTGAGTTGTTTTCGTTAATGGTAACATGAATATTTTTACAATGCCCTGCGAGGGCCTCATCAATTGAATTATCAGTAACTTCATAAACAAGGTGGTGGAGGCCCTTTTGTCCAACATCACCAATGTACATAGCTGGTCTTTTTCTAACAGCTTCTAAACCTTCTAAAACTTGTATACTACCAGCAGAATACTGAGAGTTCTTTTGATTGTCTAAATCCATAATTAAATCATATATCTTAGTCTAATAAATATAATAAATAAATCTAAAATACAATTATAAATTATGGGAATTTTATTAAAAATTATAATAAACCCCAAATCTGTATTTGAAGCCGTCATCGTTGTAAAAACCTTCGTGAAAATTGTAAGTTTGATTAGCTAAATTGATAAAACTTAATGAAAATGTAAATTCGTCGTAATCATAACTAAAACAAATATTTGAACTGGTATATGCATTTATTGTTTTATGGTTTAATTGGTTGGTATTATTATCTAAATCAAGGATATCCCTGGGGCCAACATGATAAAGCTCAAACATAAAACTTAAATCCTTAAAAAAATTGGCATTAAAAGTCGTGCTTATTTTATTTGGAATAAAATTTTTGGATTCATAATTTTTTGATTTGAAAGAATTCAATGATAAATTAAATAAAAGCTCTGCAGATGTCAGTGACCATGATAAGTTTGACTCAAAATTTAAACCATTAAGGTCGACCAGTCTGGCTGATGAATAGCCCATCAGATCATTGACTTGTAAGTCTAAAACTATGTAATCCCTAATGAAATTGTAGCTGAGTCTGTTGTAAAATGTTATGGACTCTCCAAATTTAGCTAAATGATAAATCTTTGAATAATAATTTTTAGTGAAAGAATTTTCAAAATTTGGATTAATTTGTGGGTGATCTCCAAAAATTTTCAAAATATTATTGAAGTCAATTTCATTATTTATTAATAAACCAAATTTCTGAAAACTCTTATCACTTGAAAAATGAAATTTTGGAAATAAAATTAAGTTTTGTTCATTGTTTTTATCTCTTTCAATGTAACTAAGATTAAATCCAAAATCGTAGCTATTTTCCTTTTGAAACGATACTGAAAATTTTGAATTAATAAAAATATCAAATGATTGACTTAAATCATTAATTGAATTGATTGTTTGAGTTAAATTAATCTCAGAAGATGAGTAGTTATTTTCAATAACAAGATTGTAAGTTTTCAAAGCTTTTTCTAATTCAAATATAAGAGAGTTTTCTAATAAAAAATCGTTTCTAGAACTGTTTAAGAAAAACCGATTAATTCCAAGTTTTGCATTTTTTAGCAAACTTTCAGAAGAAAATTGATCAAGATTTAAATCTAAACCTAAATTACCACATTTAAGCTCGTGAATTTTGTTTATTTGAATAGAGTCTAAACCTCCCCAGTACAGCGCATTTAAGTTTTCTAGTTGAAATGAAGCATTTATAGTCCTGCCTTTTAAGAATCTTGTTGTGTAAATTCTCCCGTGATATTTTTTTTCACCGTTTCTTTTGAGAAATTCATTACTAAAAATGTTATGATTATGTTTTTTAAAATTTAGTAAGATTCCAGAGTTATGTTGTAAAGACAATCCATTTGAATAATGAAATTTAGATTTAGTATAATTATTTGAACCCAATTCTAAAAGAATATTTCTAGGTTTTATGCTTCTTGAATTATCTTGAATAAATTTAGGATGAGACTTAAAAATAATTTTTTCTTTCTGAGAAAATTGATACTCCATTATTTTTCTGTCAGTTTTTATTACAGATTTGAGTGAGTCATCATAAATAGGCTGTTCACTTATTTTTTTAAAATCCGGAGTTAGTGCATTATATTCTTTGAAAACATTGATGGTTTCAGTTCTGAGTTTTTCGTTTTGAGAAAACAAAGAAGTGGTAAAAACAAAGAAAATAAAAATAAAAAATAATCTCATAACATCTATTTTATCGTATCTGAACCCTCATTATCAAAGTTACGCAAAAGTGAATCAATTTCATCAAGCAAAAAAGTATCATCTGTTTTATTTTTAAGCTCATCTAAGACGTGTCGAGACTGAAATATGTCACCTTTTTTAAAATAACATTTGGATAAAACGAGAAGCGAATTGTTTACCCATTTTTTGTAACTTGGTAACTCATTGATAAGATTAAATACAAACTTTTGAGACTCATCATACTTACCTAAATTATAGCTAATTAAAGCCAAATTGTAATATGACTCGGCCTTCAAGGAACCATCACTATTATTTTTAAGCCATTTGAACTTAATTAATGCCTTTTTATCACTACCAACTTTGTAGAGGGAAACTGCTTCAATATATTTTAGTCTTTTGAAATCTTTTCCTGAGAAAATCTCATCTTTATAATAATTGTCAATAGTCATTATTATTTCCTGATACTTATAGAGTTTAAACTTTGATTCAATTAAACCTAGTAAAGCTTTTTGTTTTATGTCAATTGTTTTTGAAACATTTAATAATTTTTCGAAATATTTTTCAGAGGAAATATATTTTTCTAATGAGAAGGATATTTCTGCCAAAGAACTATAACTTTCCTCAGTGTACTTATTTTCACTCTTACTAACAATATAATCAAGATGATTTAATGCCTCACTGAATTCATCTAGCTCCTTGTATGTTCTGTATAAATAATAGTTAGCTTCTAATATAAATAATCCATCTGGATAATAATCTAAATAATTTTTGAAGGCAGCCTTTGAATTCACATAATTCGATTTTAGAAACTGTAATTCAGCAGATAAAAAAGTTGTCGAGTCTAGCTCTGATTTTGAATAATCATGATTTAAATTTTTTATAAGATCTAAAAACTTATTCAGCTCTCCCCTATCACTATATATATTTTTAAGAATGATCAAAGACTCCTCTGAAATAAGAGAGTTTGGAAACTCAATTAATAATTTTTCAAGAATATTGATTGATTTTTCATCATTGTTCTTCATATAATAAACTAAGCCTAACTTGAGCTTAGAACTTGCGTAAAAATTACTATTCTGAAATTCATTAATTATTTTTTCAAAGGATGAAATTGCTAGATCAAAATTTTTGGTTATAATATAAATTTCTCCTAGCTTAAAGATAGCTTCATCTATAAAATTTGATTGTGGATAGTCACTAATTAATAAGTTCAAGGACTTAATTGCCATGTCATATTTTTCTCTAAGCATTAAAGAAATCGCCTTTCTGAAAATCAAATATTCTGATTGAATTCCACCAATTTTGATTGATTTGGTATAAAAATCAGATGCGGAATCATAATTACCAAGTTCAAAAAAATTGTCACCAACTCTGGCATATATATCGTGGATATACCTTTTGTTATCTGTTAACTCCACGGCATCTAAAAAATTGTTTATCGAATTTGTTTGCTGATTTATTTTTAGATATGCATAGCCCATGCCGTATAAGCTTTCAAAGGCAAATTCAGGATATTCTTTTGATAAATTATATGAATTAATTGCTTTGTTATAAATATCTAGTTCAAAATAGTTTTCAGCTGACCAAAAGTTAGCTTTAAACCACAGATCATTTTTAATGTCCGTCTCGATTGATTTTTTGAAGTAAATTTCGGCTGACTGGTGCTCCGCATCATTAAATAATTGTACTGCTTTGAAAAAACAAACTTTTTGAAATTGTTTAAGATTATCATAATTTTTTAAATTATTATTTTGCAGAACATTGATTGCAAGATCGTAGTCCAAACTATTTAGATGAATATTAGCTAAACAAGATACTAATTCGTCAACATGTTTAGAATTCGGGTATAACTTAATGAATTCATTAATGTGGAAAATTAAACCAGATTGATTTGTTTGATGTTCATAGCTAAGCAAAATATAATTGAAGTACGAATCATGTTTTATTTCCTTGTCATGATCCATTAATGAAGCTGACATAAATGCATTAATTGCAGAGTTAATATCGCCAATTTTTTTGTAACTATCAGCTAAGTAATAATTAACATATTGGTTAATTTTCTCACTGGCTGAATCTGTTATTTTGTTTAAGTTATCAACCGCAAAACCATATAAACCCTTTTTATAATAAGATACTCCTATTTGATAAATTTGCTGAATACTCACTTCTTTTACTAGTGATCTATAACTATCGTAATAAACAATACATTTATCATAGTCATTTAAGTGAAAATAAGATTTTGCAAGAAAAAGAATGAGAGACTCAAAATGATTTTTTTTTACAATATCAATTATCGGTTCTAAAAAATTTACTAATTCAGAATATTGATTATTATTATATAGTATCTTACTTTTTTGATAAACCGCCTCTGACTGGTAACCTTCTGATTCAACTAAAGACTCTAGATTTACTAATGCATCATCATAATTGTTTTCTTTCTCAAATATTATTGCATTGTAAAAAATTGCATCTTCAATATGCACTGAATCATTAGAGTTTATTATTTCAAAAAATGAATTTTTTGCTAAATCAAACTTCTCAACTGAAAATGCACTATACCCAAGTTGAAAAAAAACACTATTTCGAATTGATTTTGGAACCTTATATAAATTAACTTCCTCCAATAAATCTACGACATTACTAAATTTCTTCTTTTCAAAATAAAAACTGGCCATATTTATTATCAAATCAGTTTTTTTAGAACTTAGTGGAAATTCTTTTAAAAACTTTTTGAATAAAAACTCTGTATTAGGGTTGTATAATTTTAATGATGATAAAAAATAATAATAATGAACATAATCCATTTGAAAATCTTTTTGTAACACATTTGTATTCATACAAGATTCTAGATATTTTTTTGAGCAATTATAATCCTGATTGTTATAACAGGAAATGGCTTTAGTATAGAGTGTATTTGAATCCTGAGCAGAGAGTCCAAATACAATAAAAAAAATAATAAAAGCCAAATTATGCATACGTAAACATAAATTTATTATTAATACAATAACACGTAAATTGATTAAATATTTCACAAAATAATTAACATTTATTTTTTGTATATTAATGTGGATTTGGTAGAACAACATAATTTTTAATAAATGTTTGATAAAACAAAACCAACTATCTCTTTAGAAAAAGCACAGATTTATCAAAATAATCACCTTGTACTTAAGGATGTTACTTTTGAAATATCGAAAGGCGAATTCGTTTATTTAATTGGAAGAACAGGATCGGGTAAAAGCAGTCTTTTAAAAACACTTTATGGTGATTTAAATTTAAAACAAGGTAATGCACAAATTGTAGGTTTTAATCTCAAAAAGCTTAAAGAATCTGAAATACCATTTCTTAGAAGAAGAATGGGTATAATATTTCAAGACTTTCAATTACTTGAAGACAGAAATGTTTTTCAAAATTTAAAATTTGTACTTGAAGCAACTGATTGGAAAAAGTCAAAAAGTATTACCAAGCGTATTGATGAAGTTCTTGATCTTGTCAATATGTCAACAAAAAAACACAAAAAACCTCACCAGCTTTCTGGTGGTGAACAACAAAGAATATCAATTGCTCGAGCTTTGTTAAATAATCCTGAGCTAATATTAGCTGACGAACCAACTGGTAATTTAGATCCTCAAACGTCTGTTGAGATTATAGAGCTTCTTAAAGATATAACTTCAAGAAAAACAGTTCTCATGGCATCTCATGATCAATATCTAATGGATAGATTCCCCAACAGAACAATTGTATGTGATAAAAATATTGTTTTTGAACGATGATTAATTTATCTATCCTTATACCATGCCATAATTGGAATCTATTAAAATTAGTAAATGATTTAAACCAGCTTTGTATAAAAAGTAAATCACTAAATAATTTTGAAATCATTTGTATTGAAGATGGTTCAAAAAAACTTTTTAAAAATTTTAAAATAGAACAAATTGAAAACGCACACTACTCTATTTTAAATAAAAATATTGGTAGATCAGCAGTAAGAAACAAATTAGCTAAATCTGCAAATTTTGAATGGCTTTTGTTCATCGATTGTGACTCCGAAATTGTTGATGACAATTTTATAGAAAATTACTTAATCGAAGCAAATAAGAATAAAAATAAAACTGTTTTTTATGGTCAAACACTATACAAAACAAGCAATAATTGTGAGTTTTCACTACATGAGAATTATGGTAAAAAAATAGAAAGCAAAAAAAAAATAAAACATTTTTCTTCACACCATTTTCTCATAAAAAAAAATCTTTTACTAGAAAAAAAATTTAATGAAAAGATAACTAAATATGGATACGAGGACTTGATTTTTCAATTAGAAAGTAACTACAACTTTGAATACATCGATAATCCTCTTTATCACATTGGCTTAAAAAAAAATTCAAAATTCATCGCTGATTGCGAAGCAAGCCTAGAAAATCTTTTGATTTACGAAAATCAAAAAATCATCGAAGACAAAATAAGAATCTTGGTCTGGTTTAATAAGTTAAACGTATTTCAGTCTTTTATATTAATCGCATTTAAATTTTTAAAACCTCATATTCTTAAAAATTTAAATTCTAATAAACCTAATTTAATTTTGCTACAATTTTACAAATTGGGTTTTCTTTTTACAATTAAAAAGAAATTTTTTCAAAAAGCTTAAAAAGGTTTAATTCCTCCGAATCCCAACAAAATTTTCTTTTTGCTTTTTTTATCTCATTTGCATATTGAATTTTATCTTTTGCTAAAATCTTGTTAATCTGAGAGGCAACAACTTTTGGATTTCTGGAAATTAAAATGTTACAAAAATTATATCTGTTAAGAATTTTTTTGTACTCGGGTAAATTACTAACAAGCACAGGAATTTCAGCGTTTATGTAGTCAAAAATTTTATTAGGAAGTGAATATCGATAAGCTAAACAACTATCTTCTTCAAAAGATAATCCTAAATCTGCATTTTGAGTTATTTCGTGAAGCTTATTAAAATTAACATGTCCTATGAAACTAACCTTATCTTCAAGATTATTTTCTTTTGCTAAGTCTTTTAGACGATTAATTTCGTCTCCGTTACCAACAATTATTAGAGTTGCGTCAACATAGCTCATTGACAAAATCATTAGCTCGATTCCCCTGTCTTTGTTGACAGCACCTTGATATATAATTATTTTTCTTTTATTTGGTTGTTTATTGTTTGAAACTGGCTTTATCAATGGAAAGTTTCTAATTACACTCATTTGAATTCCATGATTTGTTTTATAATAATCAGCTATACTATCACTCACGGTATAGGAAAAATTTAATTTAGGCAAACAAATATATTCAACCATTTTCCAAACCTTTTTTATTACAGGTCTGCTAATTAACTCTGGCACTTCACTAAATAACTCATGACTATCATACACTAGTGGTTTGTTTTTTATTTTTGAGACTAATAAATTTGGAACAATTGTATCCGCATCATTTGATAACAGAATATTAAAATCACTGTTTATAAGAAAAAAAAATAATTTTATATTATACTCTAAATAGAAAAAAAATCCTTTTTTATTAAATAATTTAAACCTTTTAATCTTAAATTGATCATCAAAGGATTTGTTACTATGTATTCCAACAAGCAATACAGAAAGCCCAATTTTTGACAAACTTGTTGCAACTTTGTTGACCCTTTGGTCTGTTGATAAATCATTGGTTACAGAAATAATTATTTTTTTCAATTTATTTAGACATTAAAAAATTTAATTTTTATTACTCAAAGGAATTATATTAGCAACATGAATATAGTAAATTCTAAATCATTAATTAAATACAATACTTTCAAAATAAATGTAAAATCTGATTATTTCGTCGGGGTTAGAAGTGTTAATGAAATTTCTGAAATCTTGGATGATGATTTTTTTAAAAAGCAAAAAATTATGGTTATTGGAGGAGGTAGTAATATTTTGTTTACTAGAAATTTCAATGGTCTGATTATCCACAATAAAATTACAGGTATCCAAGTTTTAAGTGATAAAAAAAATGAATTGATTATTGAAGTTGGAGCAGGAGAAGAATGGGATAATCTGGTTGAGTGGACAACGAAAAGAAATCTATATGGGATAGAAAATCTTTCATTAATTCCTGGAAGTGTTGGTGCTGCTCCAATACAAAATATCGGTGCGTATGGGGTTGAAATAAAAGATGTGTTTATAGGTCTTTCTGCTGTTAATTTAGAGACTGGAAAATTAGAATACTTTAATAAATCAAAATGTAAATTTGGATACAGGAATTC
>PKDT01000029.1 GCA_002863085.1 Flavobacteriales bacterium | reverse complement strand
GCTCGCATACCTCGTTGGTATGGTGGTTTTGCTTGGAGAGAGTGGAAGATAGAATCTGACTTAAATAATCTTAATAATGTAGACATTGTCTTAACGCCCAATCAAGACCTTTGGACAAGGTGTCCCGTCCTTGATATGTCTGAAACTGAGCTTACGTGGAACGGAAATGGTCCTGCAGTAGATAATAACCAATCAAGTTCTCCTGATTGGACTTCAGGTGATGACTATGGTTCCTGGGTTCTAGGTGATGGTAGTGGTGAAAACGGCGAAAACAAATGGGACTTACGACTTGACCCAAATGTTGATAAAGATGGTAATCCAGATGGAACTGGATCTGGTTTCAACTCAGAAAATGGTTGGAGTTGGTTCCCAGGATATGCTGTTGATGTATCCTCCGGTAGAAGATTAAATCTAATGTTTTCCGAGAACTCCTCATTAGGCTCATTACATAACGCAGACGACATGATTTACAACCCTACACCATACTTATTTAGTTACGGTCAGCAGAATAATATAGATCAAAGTAACTGGGATGATGTTTCTGAGGTAACTATGAATGGTGGTCATGCGGTTTACGTCCTTGACACTGATTACCAGGGGGATAATATTGAGGATAATCCACATTATGATTCGTTTGTAGGTTCCAGTTCAAATAACGCTTGGAATTCTTTAAGAAAAAAGCAGGTTATTGGTCATATTCAGTGGGTTGGTGTTTGGTTTTCAAACCTCGAACAAGATTGGTTGTCTGATGAAATCGTCATTAGAGCTAGGGTAATGGAAAATTATGATATCAGAAATTCTAGTGTTTTCTCTAGTTCGAACTCTCAGGAAATGGTAAATGATGGCTATCCATTTTATAAATTTAATTCATCAGAGATACTCACTTTAGTAGACGATAAAAGCGCTAAAGAAGCTGGTTTAAAGGATGTAAACATTGTACCAAATCCATATTATGGTACTTCAGGATATGAAAGCGGACAGGTTGATAATAGAGTCAAAATTACTAATCTCCCTCGAGAGTGTACTATTTCAATTTATACAGTCAATGGAAACCTAATAAGACAAGTTAAAAAAGATAATGATATCTCATATTTTGAATGGGATTTAAAAAATAATTATGGTATTCCGATTGCCTCTGGTATTTATGTGCTACATATAGACGCTGGAGAAATAGGAGAAAAAGTTCTAAAGTGGTTTGGTGCTATGAGACCAACAGACCTCGATAGTTTCTAAAATTCAATATGATTAATAAATTATTATTTATGAAAATTAAAACACAAAAATTAGTATTTATATTCTTATTATCGTCAATCCCTTTTTTGATATTTTCACAAGATGGGGGTGACGAACGAACTGGTCAAGCAGGTGCTTCAGAGCTACTTATTAATCCTTGGTCCCAAAGTTCAGGAATGGCAAGTGCAAATACTGCGTCTTGCAGGGGGTTGGAAAGCTCTTTTTTAAATGTTGCAGGTTTAACTGGCATTAATGGCACTGAACTTATGTTTTCACACGCCTCTTGGTTTGCAGATATTTCTGTTAATGCTTTTGGATTTGGCCAAAAAGTTGGTGATACTGGTTCGATGTCATTAGCAATTATGTCTTTAGATTTTGGTGACATTGAAAGAACAACAAATGACAATCCTGATGGTGGAATTGGTACATTTTCTCCACAATTTATGAACATTGCACTTTCATATGCTAAGAAATTTACATACAATATGTCTGCTGGTTTAACTGTAAAAATGATTTCGGAGTCCGCGGCGGAGTTATCAGCCAATGGTGTCGCGCTTGATGCCGGTGTTCATTATGAAACAGGAAGGAGAGGTGAGGCTAAGTTTGGTATAACTTTAAAAAATATTGGTCCTAGAATGCAATTTAACGGAGATGGAGATGATGTTACTGTTAATGGTTTAAACGGATATGATATGACTATGGAAATACGTTCTTCATCATTTGAATTACCATCACTCCTTCAGATTGGGGGCTCATATGACTTTTATTTAATGAACGATTCATTTAGATTTACTTGCTCTGAGACATTCGTTTCGAATTCATTTTCTAAGGATCAATTTCTTACCGGATTAGAAATGTCTTGGAAAGAAATGGTTTCCCTAAGAGGGGGATATACTTACGAAAGTGGAATTTTTGATGACTACGATTCAGGTAGGACAAGCGCTTTTACAGGTTTCTCTGCTGGATTTAGTATCGAACTACCTATTTCAGATGATACTAATTTTGGTCTCGATTATTCATATAGACCAGCGAATCCTTTTCAAGCCGTACATTCCTTTGGTGCCAGGGTAATACTATAGTTCTTAACTTATTTATATAATGTCAAAGAAGGTATATTATAGCTTTGAAGCTTTAGAAAAGTTGAAAAACGAGCTGTTGCATTTAACAACAGTTGAACGTCCTAGTATTTCTAGACAGATAGCCGAGGCAAGAGACAAAGGTGACTTATCTGAAAATGCTGAATATGATGCTGCTAAGGAGGCTCAAGGACTGTTAGAAATGAAGATTTCATCATTAGAACATAAAATATCATGCGCTAGAGTTATTGACGCATCTAAACTTGCTGATGATAAAGTTTTACTTTATTCAACCGTTCAAATCAAGAATACTTTAAATGGACATAGCCAAATTTATACTTTAGTTCCTGAGTCAGAAGCTGACATTAGTAAAAAAAAAATATCCATTTCCTCCCCAATTAGTGTAGGAATATTGGGAAAAAAAGTCGGTGATTTTGCCGATATAAGCGTTCCCTCGGGAAAAATAAAATTTGAAATCTTAAAAATCTCAAGAGATTAAATGGATTCTGTTTTTACTAAAATTATAAAAAAGGAAATTAGTAGCTATACAGTTTATGAAGACTCTGATGTAATTGCCTTTTTAGATATAAACCCTATTAAAATGGGTCACACTTTGGTAGTTCCAAAAAAACAAATAGATTATATTTTTGATTTAGATAATGATGATTATAACAAATTATGGACAACTACTAAAAAGATAGCAAATGGATTAAGAAAATCAGTAGTTTGTAGACGAGTAGGTATAAGTGTTGTCGGATTTGAAGTTCCACATTGCCACATTCATTTGATTCCAATTAATACGATAAGTGATATGAGTTTTGATAATATATATGATTATAATTCATCTGAAATGACCGACATAGCTGAAAGAATTAGAAAAAACATTAAGAATTAATTAACTCTTTTGGGATTTTTCATAATGTAATCCTTCCAGGATGAAGTTTTTTTAACAATAACATTCCTTTGTAGAGCATGACAAACTGCTGCAGCCAAACCATCAGTTGCGTCTAAAAATTTTGGTTTTTCTTTTATTTTTAACATATTCATCAGCATTCCTGAAACCTTCTCTTTTGATGAATTACCATCACCAGTAATTGACAATTTAATTTTTTTTGGTGCGTATTCTGTCATTGGTAAATTGTTAATTACACCGGCAATCATAGCGGCACCCTGTGCTCTACCGAGTTTTAACATGGATTGTGGATTTTTACCAAAAAAAGGTGCTTCTATCGCTAATTCATCAGGATTGAATCGCTTGATAATATCATTTGTAGTTTCAAAGATTTTTTTAAGTTTTAAGTTATGATCTTTAAAGTTTTTTAGAATAACAACATCCAAAAAAATAAACTCAATTTTAGAATTAGTTTTCTTTATAAGCCCATAACCCATTATGTTGGTTCCGGGATCAATCCCCAAAATAGTTTTGTTGTTATTCATTTTATATAAATATAGCAAATCCCAATTCTTTATTTATTATATTAAATGACTAAATGGATTTGTTAAAAAATATTTTAAATTTTTTTATTAAAGACGTGACATCTCTTTTGTGTCTTTCTATAATAACTATATTTTTTTTGATTGCTATTTTTGCATATCAAATCATGCCTGATAAAACTCCTATGGCTAATAATATTCAATTAGCTATTGCAAAGAAAAAACCAGGCTTTTCCTGTGACTATATTTTAGTTCAAGAGAAAAAAAATACCAATAAAAATAAAAATACACTAAATCTAGATAGTGATTATAATGAGATTTTTATAAGAGACTCTAAAATAATTAACGATACACTTTATTATGTTCCTATATCGAAATCAGGTTTTAATTTTGAAAAAATATCAATTAACGACATTTTCTGTTCTAATGACAATGAAATCATTAATTCTAGAAAATTTATACTTGGAACCGATAGATACGGGAGAGATCTCCTTAGCAGAATTATTTTAGGAACAAGAATATCTTTTTCTGTGGGGTTTATTTCAGTATTTATGTCTTTAATAATTGGTATTTTATTAGGTCTAATAGCAGGTTATTATGGGGGAACAACAGATCTGGTAATATCCTGGTTAATTAACGTTGTTTGGTCTATCCCAACACTTCTTTTGGTAATCGCAATTAGTGTTGTTTTAGGAAAAGGTTTTTGGCAAGTCTTTGTTGCAGTTGGATTAACAATGTGGGTAGAAGTTGCTAGAGTCACAAGAGGAGAGGTTTTAAAAATTGTCCAGATGCCATATATTGAGGCTGTTAAGTCACTTGGTTTGGGTGATTTAAGAATTATGATCATGCACATCCTTCCAAATATTTTAAATCCTCTAATTGTAATTTCAGCGGCAAACTTTTCAACGTCAATTTTACTTGAGTCTGGATTAAGCTTCTTGGGAGTTGGCGTTCAGCCACCAACACCGTCATGGGGAATGATTATAAAAAATCACTACGGTTTTATAATAGTAGAAAAGGCTTATTTAACTTTATATCCTGGAATTTGCATAATCGTTTTAGTTCTGTCTTTTATGCTTTTATCTAATAGGCTAAGAGATTTGTTCGAAAATGATTAAATAAAAATCAAACAAAATGAAAAGATTCCGATTCCAACCAACATGATTATCAATGTGTAAGGAAGTAAATGTTTTGCTTTGATTTGAGTAATTCCCAACAGAGGCAGAGCCCAAAAGGGTTGTAACATATTTGTTAATTGATCACCATATACTAAGGCCATTATACTTTTAGAAACCGGAACACCCATCTCCAAAGCTGATTGAATTACTATGAGTCCCTGTACCGCCCATTGTCCACCACCACTTGGAACAAAAATATTTACAATTCCTCCACTAATCATAGTTAGAATTGGATAGGTTTGTTCACTTGAAAAGCTCACAAAAAAGTTAGCAAATATGTCTACTAACCCGCTTGAATTCATTATTCCCATAATTCCAAAATAAAGAGGAAATTGAATTAATATACCACTCGCACTTGTGATTGCTGTATTCACAGATTTAACAAAATTAAAAAAGTTTTTATGAAGAAATATTGACACACCCAATAACAAAAGGTTTATGTAGTTAGGGTTAATTACTGAGAGATTGTCACTTAAATAACCTTTTCTTATGGCAACAAATAATATTATTAGTCCAGTAATTTTAGACAAAACAGCTGAGCGATCCAACTTCTCACCACTAGCAATAATATCTTTTTTTGAATTATTTGTATTGATTTTGATATTAGTTCTTTTTGGATTTTTTGTATACTTAGCTAAGATTAAAAAAGTTAACGGAATCAAAATAATAATTAAAAGCGAAGCAGTTATATTCATACTTGACAAAACAGTTTCACTAAAATTAATACCTTCTTTGGGTAACTTACTTAATATATTCTCATCAGTTATTATTTCACGAAAGTGATTCTTTTCTGCAATTTTTAAAGGAATTGAACCTGAAAATCCACCATGCCAAACCATAAGTCCGGAGTATCCGGCTGCACCGACTAGTGGATAGTTGATTTTATTATTTTTATTTTGATTGTATTCTCCAACTTTTCTTGTAAGAATTGCACCAAAAATTAAGCCAAGTCCCCAGTTCAAAAAACTCACTATAATTGTCGTTAGTGAAACAAAATATGCAGCTTTTAGTGTATTGTTGCAATATGGTGTAATTTTACAAATAACTTTATCAACTGTCTCTGATAAAGCCAGAACATACCCAAGAACAAGCATTAACATCATTTGCATTGCAAAATTCATTAATGAGATGTTCCACAGGCCAGATTCCCAAAATGTTAAAATTTCATTAAAACTGTGGTCAGTTAAGTAATAACAAAGAACAATAATAAATCCTGTTAAGATAACTGCTATCGAGAAAGGACTTGGTAGAATTTTATTAAATATTTTTTCTAAATCACTAATCATTAAAACTAAAATGGCAGTTCATCGTCAGTTTCCGACTTATTTTCAACTTTCGTAACGTTATTATCAATCTTATTTAATCTCCATGCATCAACGTTATGGTAGTATCTATTATTAAATTCTTTTGATGATAAGTTAAAATAGACTTCTATTTCATCACCAATATTAAAGTTGTCGATAAGCTTAACTTTATCTTCTCCAAAAAGTTGAAAACAAATATTACTATTAAACTCTTTATTTGTATCAACAACAAAGTTTCTTTTTAACCATTTTCTTCCATCTTTATTTTCAATGTTTTCAATTGGGTTGACTTTAACGAGTTTACCTGTAATTATTAAATTATTCATGATTAATTTTATTTTTTTAACTTAAATAGTGCTTTATCGTATCCTTTAGAATACCAATCACCACCTAACCGACCAATTAATTTAATTTTTTCCTGATCAATTTTATTTTCTTCGTCCAATATATTTTTATTAATATGTATGAGTACTACTTCACATATAATTAAGTTCCCAGCGCCACCATCTTTGCCCAATTCTATTATATCATTTACTTTACATTCAATTTGAACTGGTGATTCACTTACACGATAAGGTCTTACTTTTATGGACTCTAAAGGAGTTAGTTTGGATTCATCAAATTCATCTATATTCTTAGGGAAATCTTTACTAGAGATGTACATTTGTTCGGCAATATCAAAATTTACAGAGTTAATCACGACTTCATTAATTTCTCTTATATTTTCAAGTGTGTCTTTAGTAGTATTATTACGAACTCTTCTTGCTGGTGAAAATATTGCTATGGGTGGATTTGAACTAAAAACATTGAAAAAACTAAATGGACTAATATTTCGTACTCCATTTTTATCAATTGTACTTGCCAGGGCAATTGGTCTAGGACCTACCGCAGATAAAAGTAGGCTATGAATATCTTTGGTAGTTGCTAAACTCGGATCTATTTTCAAAAACATTTCAAGAAAATTATTATTCAACAAATCTAAATAATAAAAATCATTTTGAATAATTATATGTCAAATAGTGTTATTGTTTTGTATATTTGTTCACCAATAGTGAATGCGGATATGGTGGAACTGGTAGACACGCTAGATTTAGGATCTAGTGCCGCGAGGCGTGTGGGTTCGACTCCCTCTATCCGCACCATTATTTATTTTATTAATAATGAAAATTTATACAAAGAAAGGCGATTTAGGTAAAACCTCAATTATTGGACAAAAAAGTATAAATAAACACAATGTCCGTATTGAGGCGTATGGTTCAGTAGACGAATTGAATTCACACATGGGATTAATAAGGTCATTTAAATCTAAAGATTTACCAGATATAGAAAGTCAAATCACAGATGTTCAAAATAATTTATTTGTCATTGGCGCAGCGCTTGCTACAAAAAAAAATTCAGGATCTAAATATTTTATTGATGAAGAGTCTATTGAAAAACTTGAAAATTATATTGACATCTTTGAAACAAAATTAAAGCCTCTCACAGCCTTCATTCTTCCAGGTGGAGATGTTTGGAGCTCTCATATTCAAATCGCTAGATCTGTTTGTAGAAGAGCTGAACGAAGAATTACTCAAATGAATGAGAACTTGTTTGTTGACCCTAGAATCATAAAATACATTAATAGGTTGTCTGATTACTTATTTGTCTTGTCAAGGCTTGTAAGCCAAGTAAATAAAAATCACGAGATTGAGTGGCATTTTTGATCTAATTTTGATTTTTGGTGAAAAAAATTATATTTGCAAAATAATATAAAATAAAATTTATATGTCATACTGGACTTTAGAATTAGCCTCATATTTAAGCGATGCTCCTTGGCCAGCTACCAAGGATGAGCTAATTGATTACGCAATTAGGTCTGGAGCTCCACTGGAAGTTGTTGAAAACCTACAATCAATGGAAGATGAGGGGGAAAGTTATGAATCGATAGAAGAGGTTTGGCCAGATTATCCTTCATCTGACGACTTTCTTTGGAACGAAGAAGAGTATTAATAAGTTGTTCATGAATTATTGATGAGTTTTTTATCCTCGATACTAAATCTTTTTGGAACAAAGTCTCAAAGAGACATGAAAGAATTGTCTCCAATTTTAAAGAAATGTAAAGACTTTGAGGAGAGCATGGCTATTCTAACTAATGATGAACTCAGAGAAAAAACAAAATCGTTTAAAAATAAAATCAGTCAATCGGTAAATGAACTTGATATTGAGATTTTAGAACTTAAATCTAAAATCGAAATAGAACAATCTTCAAAAGTTCAAGAAGAATTATTTAATAAAATTGAAAGTAAAAAAACTGAAAAATCAAAAAAAATAAGTGATACACTTAATTTAATAAAGGAAGAAGCATTTGCAGTAATTAAAGAAACAGCTAAAAGATTTAGTGAAAATAATCAAATTAAAGTTTCGCCCAACGAAAATGATATAGCTCTCTCAGATAATTGTGATTACGTTAAAATTGAAGGAAATAATTGTTTGTGGAACACGAGTTGGACATCAGGAGGTGTGTCAAAAAAATGGGACATGGTCCATTATGATGTTCAATTAATAGGTGGTTTGGTTTTACATAATGGTAAAATTGCAGAGATGCAAACAGGTGAAGGAAAAACTTTGGTTGCTACGCTTCCAATTTACCTAAACGCACTAACAGGACTAGGAGTTCATGTCGTCACAGTTAATGATTATTTAGCCAAAAGAGATTCGGAGTGGATGGGGCCGTTATTTGAATTTCATGGTTTAAAGGTTGATTGTATTGATAAATATTCACCAAATTCACCAGAACGAAAGTCAGCTTACCTCTCAGACATCACCTATGGAACAAATAATGAGTTCGGTTTTGATTATCTCAGAGATAACATGACTCGTGATGCAAAAAACCTTGTTCAACGGGAACATCACTACGCAATAATTGACGAGGTTGATTCGGTTTTGATTGATGATGCAAGAACACCGTTAATTATTTCAGGTCCAGTAGAAAGAGAAACAAAACAAGAATTTCAGAGTTTAAAATCAACAGTAGAATTTTTGGTAAAAGAACAAAGAAGAATTGTAAATAATGAACTTATTTTAGCAAAAAGAAAAATTAATGAAGGTAATGAAAAAGAAGGAGGAGTTAATTTATTTCGCGCCCACCGTGGACTTCCCAAAACCCCTGCTTTAATTAAGTTTTTAAGTGAGGATGGAATAAAAACACTTCTTCAAAAAACAGAGAACTTCTATATGCAAGAACAAAGTAAAAATATGCACATAATAGATGATGAATTATTTTTTACAATTGAAGAAAAAACAAAAGGAATTGAACTGAGTGACAAAGGGTTAGAGTTCTTATCTAAACAAACAGGTGATCCTGATTTTTTCTTGTTACCAGATATCAACGTTGAGCTTGGCAAAACTGACGATGAAAAACAAAAAGATGATATTATTCGTAACTATGCTGTAAAAAGCGAGAGAATGCATACTATGAATCAATTGCTGAAAGCCTACAGCTTATTTGAAAAAGACGTAGACTACGTTGTTGTAGATGAAAAGGTTAAAATCGTAGATGAACAAACCGGAAGAATTATGGAAGGTAGAAGATATTCTGATGGTCTCCACCAAGCAATTGAAGCTAAGGAAAACTGTAAAGTCGAGGATGCCACCCAAACATTAGCCTCAATTTCTCTTCAAAACTATTTTCGAATGTATGAAAAACTTTCAGGGATGACTGGAACAGCTGAAACAGAGGCCGGAGAGCTTTGGGATATATACAATTTGGATGTGGTTTCTATTCCTACAAATCGTCCTGTGATTAGGAAAGACAAGGAGGACTGTGTGTATAAAACAAATAGAGAAAAGTATAAAGCAGTAATTGATGAAATAATTAACTTAACAAATAATGACAGACCAGTATTAGTTGGAACAACTTCTGTTGAAATTTCTGAAAAAATAAGTAGGCTTTTGAGTGGTCTCAAAATAAAGCATAATATTCTTAATGCCAAAAGACATCAGCAAGAAGCGGATATTGTTGCTGAAGCAGGTATTCCTGGTACTGTAACAATAGCTACTAACATGGCAGGCCGGGGAACTGATATAAAACTCTCTCAAAAAGTTATTGAATCAGGGGGGTTGGCAATTATAGGAACTGAAAGACATGATTCTCGAAGAGTTGATAGGCAGTTAAGGGGTAGATCTGGAAGACAAGGTGACCCAGGTTCATCTCAATTTTTTGTTTCTCTTGAGGACAATCTCATGAGAATTATGGGCTCAGACAGAATTTCTAAAATAATTGATAGCAATTTTGCGAAAAGATTTGGTGGTGAATTCAAAGATGGAGATGTAATTCAACATCCAATGATAACAAGATCAATAGAAAGAGCCCAAAAAAAAATTGAAGAAAATAATTATGGAATAAGAAAAAGACTTCTTGAATATGATGATGTTATGAATTCACAAAGAGAAGTTATATACAAAAGAAGAAAAAATGCTTTGTTTGGGGAGAGATTATCTCTTGACTTGTCTAACATGATTTATGATATTGTATACTCAATTTTTGAAAAACATTCAGAAAAGAAAGATCTTGATGATTTAAAGTCTGAAATTCTAGTAACTTTTTCAAATTCTAATACCGACAAAATAATTACGGATGGTCAATCAAGTGACATTGACACACAAGTAGAAATACTTTCTAACGAAATAAAAAAACACTTTCTTTCAAAGCTTGAGAATATTAGGGAAGAAGCTTTTCCAGTTATTCAGAAAATGTCGGAGTCTAAAATTACATATAATAATATTCGAATTCCTTTTTCTGATGGTATCAGGACAATTGGAATTATTTGTAACATCGAGGATGTTATTCAGTCAAAAGGCAAGGCTATTATTGATTCGTTTACAAGAGACGTAATTTTAGCGTGTATTGATAAAAATTGGAAAGATCACTTGAAATCTATGGATGATTTAAAGCAATCCGTTCAAGGCGCAGTTTACGAACAGAAAGACCCTCTATTAATTTATAAGTTTGAATCATTTGAGCTTTTTGATACTCTAATTGACACTATAAACAAAGACGCAGTATCATTTTTATTTAAGGCTAATTTACCAACCTCGAGTCATGCTAATATGAAAAACGTATCATCAAATGTTTCATCTCTAGGGAGAGCCTCCCGTGGTGAGGAAGAAAGAGTACCAATTAACAGTACTAATAATAGTAATCAACAAAAACTAACAAGAAAGCAAAAGAGAGCCCAAGTAAAAAATATGAAAAAGAACTCAGGTGGAAAGTTTAAAAAATATTAGTTAAAAGAATTTTACTAGTTTCTCTAAATTCATTTTTCTTGACCCTTTAATTAAAATCAAAGAATTCTTAATGATATTTTCTTTAAAAAAAAATTCAGCATCTTGAGTGTTTTTAAATTTGACAGTTTTAATTCTATTTTTGGTTAGTTGGAATATTTTACCAATTAGATAAATTTCTGTAATTTCTTTTTTTTTCAAGTTTGATATAATTTCCTGGTGATATTCAACTTCATCTTTTCCAAGTTCATGCATGTCACCTAGTACTAAAATTTTGCTTTTATTTTTTATTTTTAAAAAGTTTTGTATCGCTATATTCATGCTTGTTGGGTTTGCATTGTATGCATCAAGAATTATTTGATTATTTTTAGATTGAATAAATTCTGAGCGATTTTCACTAAGTGAATGATTTTCTAAAGATTTTAAAATTTTTGAATTTTGAATTGAAAAGTATCTAGCTATTTCTACAGCTAGCATGATATTAATCTTGTTGTAAGATCCAAAAATTCTTGTGTCGACAGAAATCTTGTTAAAATCGATAGAAATAAAAGTGTTAATATTGTATTGAAAATAGTTCTTTATATTACAATTTTCCGATTTGCTATAATTATAGTATATATATTTTTTATACTTTCCAATTTGTTTTTTGAGAGTTAAATCTTTTTTATTGACAAAAATTGTTCCATTGTTTTTTTTTAAATAATCATATAGTTCAGACTTAGCTTTAATTATATTTTGGAGTCCACCAAAGCTTCCAATATGTGCTTTTCCAATGTTTGTTATTACACCATAATTTGGTTGTGCTATTTCACAAAGTTTTTTAATTTCACCAACGTGATTTGCACCCATTTCTATTACAGCTATCTCTGTTTTTTTAGTAATGTTTAAAACTGATAATGGCACGCCTATGTGATTATTGTAGTTTCCTAGTGTTGTACAGATATTATATTTGCATGAGAGAACCGTACTTATTAAATTTTTACTACTTGTTTTTCCATTACTTCCTGTAATTCCGATTACAGGGATATCAAAGTATGTTCTATATAATTTTGCAACTCTTTGTAGTGTAATAGTAGTGTTCTCCACGCAAAAGACATTTTTGTTTTTTTTTGACTCTTTGTGATTTTCAATTACAACATACTTTGCACCTTTTTTAATTGCTTCTTTCCAATATTCACTACCATTATAATTAACTCCTTTGATACCAAAAAAAATTGAGTTAATAATTTCATTTGATCTTGTGTCAATACATACCTTTAGATTTTGATTTAGGATAATATTGCAAATTTCTTTTATTTGGTCCATTAAATTTTATCAGATATAAAAAAACCCAAGCCAAACTTGGGTTTTTTAAGTAAAAATTAGATGATATTAATCGTCAGTTCTAATATATTGATTTTTGTTATTATTGAAAGATCCATCTTTGTATTTCCAAAGACCTTTTTTATAACCTTCATCCTCTTCATCTAATTTGTATGATCCACCAGAAACATACCCTAGGTGGTCAACAACACATCTAAATCCAATATCGCTACTGGCAAGGTCTTCATTTAAGAATCTTTTAGCACCAGGGCTGAGCCAATATGCATCATCTTGCCACGAACCTCCTTTGTAGACTCTTGTATAATTATTGATGAGTGTGAACTTTCCGTAGTCATAAACTCCCCACCCACTGTAATCTGCACTAAGAGGAACTGAACCTTGTCCGTCGCGATAATCAATATTATTTGCTCTATTGTAATTTCTTTTTGGACTAGTTCTTGGGTTTGTACCTCTCGATGTTGAAGGATTTAGAAAATCATATGCATCATTGGATTGCGTTTGTGTAGATCTGTTGTTTTCGTATTCATAACGTTCCTGATTATCTCTTCCTTTATAAATGGCATAGGGGTTTTCATCATTAAAGCCGTCTCCGTCTTCATCCCCTATTGGATCATCGCTTCCATCAATTTGTTCGTTAATTAAAACCATTGATCCGGGTTCTGCAGGGTAAATATATTCTCCGTTTTCGTCCATTAGTCCAAGGGCCTGAGCTTCTTCTTCTTCAAGGTCTTCGAGCATTCTTACATATCCATCATCACCACGTGGAATCTCTCTGTATAGATTTCCTCGGAACGGGTTAAGATCACTTGAACTCAGAGGAGTAAGCGGCCTGTATACGTCCATAACCCATTCGTTAACATTACCTGCCATGTCATAGAGTCCCCAGTCATTCGGTGGAAATGAACCAACAGGCATCGTCATTGTACCAAGGTCATTATTGATCGGTGATACGCCAGCATAATCTCCACGTCCGTGTCTAAAATTAGCTAAAAATTGTCCGGCACGCATTTGATCGAAGCTTATATCTCTGTAGGTCGGCGTGTTCATATAATTATCATACATAATTTTTGAATAACCACCATACTTATTGTCTTTAGTAGGATTTTCATTTGTTGCTCCGTCTGTTATTGCATTAATGAATCCGTTTCCTCTCATTGAGCCAAATTGTTGTCTGCTAATATCTGGCATCGGAGGTTTTTGATCAAACGGTTGTCTTAGAGAATTTCTTCCTGATTTGCTACCGTCATCTTTGTGGTTGTCTGCATCTATACTTCGCCAAGGATAAAACTTTCCATGCATGTTACCATCTCTAGTGACTGTATGGTTATATCCTGCAACAGCAGCGAATTCCCATTCAGCTTCTGTTGGGAGTCTATATGGTGAAGTAAAAAGACCATCTTCAATTTTTATTTTTCTTAGCTTTTTTCTTACGTTTGGTTCGTCTTCTTGGTTAGCGGAATAATCTTTGACTCCTCTTCTATCTGATCTAAATAGAAAGCCTTTAACTCCCTTTTCCCAGTTATCCAAATCATATTCTTTGTATTTTAAATATTTTTGAGTTGTAAAATATCCTTCTTGATCATCACCAACATCATAATAACCCTCTTTCCACTTTCTCCATGCTTTTTTGGGTGGGCCGAGTGCACCTGACTCTATGATTCTTCTTTCATTGACTCTATCAGTTCTCCAATCACAATACTCAACTGCTTGTTGCCAGCTAACTCCAACGACTGGGTAGTCTTGGTAAGCGGGGTGTCTGTAATATTGAGTTACCATAGGTTCATTGTAACTCATCTGAGATCTCCAAACAGTACTGTCAGGTAATGAGTGTGTGTACAAATAGGCGTACATTCCTTCTCCATCATCCCAAAATAATCTTTTAACCCAATCAGTATATTCACGATACTGCAAATTAGTTATTTCAGTTTGATCCATCCAAAATGAAGAAACAGTAACTTCTTTCGGAATATTATTTCCATCTTGCATCACATCTTCTTGGGTTCTACCCATGACGAATGTTCCCCCTTGGATAAAGACCATATTTGAAGGAGTTTCCATGCCTTGGTAGTTGAATTCTTCACCTGAGGAATTTTTCAGTTTTGCTTCGAAGCCACCGTTTTGTTGCCAATTAGTGGCCCAACCTGTGGTAACTGAGTAATCTTCTGGGGGTGTGTTTGGTGCACATCCCAAAAGAAGTATTGAAATTGCTGAGAGGTAAAGTTTAGTCTTGGTTAATTTCATAGCTGTCAATAGTTTTCTTTTAGTGCTTTTACTACATTATTAATTGTAGTGTAACTTTATTTAATCGTCTAATATATTAAAAATTTGGACAAGGTATATTATTTTTAGAAGGATTTTTGTAAAAACATCCTAGCTGTATTTGCAATGAAATTTCATGTGCTCCTCCTGAGTTCATACCTAACTTTGAAACGGTCAAATCATAACTATATCCGATTTTATATTTTTCAAGTTCGTATCCCAACAAAAATATAATTGCATCGGAGTTATTAAACCCACGTCGGAATGATGAACCAATCATAAAGTTATCACTTGCAACATGTGCTCCGAGAATCACTTGTTCAGATTCTGATTGCTTTTGGAAAATGAAGTGCGGAGTTATTGTACTAAACTTTGATAGAAAAGTGTTATTAAATAAAGCAAGACCCAAGTCGTAAAGTATAATTTTTGTTCCACCATGAATTGTTAATTTTCGTGGTAGTTTCCCTTCATTGAATGAGTCCAAAAAAGAATAATTTGGTTCAGTCAGATGATGCCCTGCAAATCCTACAAAATAACGATCATTACTTATTAGAATTCCTGCAGATATGTCTGAATAGCTCGTTTTATGATATTCTTGATTTGAAAATGGATCAAAAGTAGGGTAAATGAATCCGTATAGTTGGTCAATTTGGTCGCCAAAATATTGTCTTGTGTCCAATTGTCTTTGTATGTGACTGACTTGGAAGCCTGCAAGTAGTGTAGTAGTGCTTGATATCCTGGTATGATATGAGTACAGTAGAGAAATATTGTTTGTTGTCATAACACCACTACCTGCATTGTCGTGAAGAGCAATCAATCCCACACCACCATGAAGTTCATTTAGTCCAAAGTCAAAAGATGAACTATATGTAACGTAGTCTCCTGGGATAGCAGGCCACTGGTTTCGATAGTTCATAATCCATCTAGGGCAAAAATTGGTTCCAGTTATGGCTGGGTTTAAATACATTGGATTTGCATAGAACTGAGAAAAATGAGGGTCTTGTGCATTTGTTTTGAATGTAAATAATGTACACAAAAGAAATAAGTAAATTTTAATAATGTTTTTCATTGGTCTTGCATCACTCCTAACAATTATACAATATTTTTTTTTAAGTCTATAAGGTTATTATATTTTTTTTGAGTATATACAATGCAATTAAACATTATTAAAAACGTTATTAAATATAGATATTTATTTTACTTTAGATAATTTTGTATATAATGAAAAATCTTTTAAAAATATTTATTTGTTTTCTTTGTTTTAATTCTTTGCTCTCCCAGGAAAAAAAAATCATAAGTTTTTTCGGTCTGGAAACCACAACTAGTGGTGACACGGTTCTCAATTTCAACAATTCATTTCAGGATGAATCCATTTCCAAGAATAAAATATACTTTGAAAAAATACCTATTACAAATCATAAAGATTTCTTAAACACATCAAATTTGAAATTCAAGACATTGAGTGAAACAAATCTTAATTACGTTAACAAAAAATCTTTAAAAAAAACTATCGACTTTAATCACAATTTAGTAGCTGAGGGCAATGAGAAGTTTATTTACTTGTACTTCGATCCATTTGTAATTGATGATTTTGGAAAAATTAGTTATTTGGAAAGCTTTGATGTAAATTTTAAAAATAAAATTTTACAACATAAAAAAAATAAGTTTGTTGACAATTCAGTTTTAAATTCAGGAACATTTTACAAAATTGGAGTTACTAGCACTGGAGTACACGAAATCAATTACGAGTTTTTATTGAGCAATGGGATTGATCCATCAAATATCAACCCAAAAAATATAAGTATTTTTGGTAACCCTGCTGGTCAGTTGGAAGAAGGTAATTACCAAATTGATGATTTGGAGGAATTATCAATTGAGGTCATATCACAGAGTGAAGATAGTTTTTCAAGTTCTGATAAAATAATCTTCTATGGACAAAGTCAGTTAAAGTCCAAATATGAAGACGGTAAATTTGTTTTTGAAAAAAATATTTATTCAGATACTACTTTTTACTTTTTAAGCTTTGGTGATGTTGAGGGCAAAAGAGTCGAGTTTATTGAATCAATTAACTTTGACAACGTAGATTATACAATTGACAAATTCGATGATTATTATCATTACGAAAATGATATTTTTAATTTAGTAAATACAGGAAGACAATGGTTTGGTGAATCTTTTTCCTCCAACCAATTTCAAGAATTTTCCCTAACCAGTCAAAAAATTGATTATACAGAGCCTATTTATTTTAGCGCAAATTTTGCTGCACGTTCGTCAAGTACCACTAGCTTTGATATTTTTAATAATGGGACGCTGATTGATAGTCCAACTATTCAACCAGTTTCCAGCAACTCAAGTGTATTTTATAAGACTAGTCTATCAGAAAATATATTTTATGCTAACTCAGAAAACTTAGATCTTCAAATCATTTACAATAATAACGGAAATTCATCATCTCAATCTTGGTTGGACTATTTTTCATTGAATTTTAAAAGTAATTTGATTTTCAACGGTACACAGTTTAATTTTAGAGATGTACTTTCGGTTGGTGTAGAAAATAATACAAGATTTACTGTTGCCGCGCAAAATCAAAACCCCGTTATTTGGGAGGTTACAGACCCTGTCAATCCCAAGGAGATTCAGACAATTACAAAAAGCTCATCCATTGAATTTATTTCTTCAACTGAAATATTGAAGGAGTTTGTTGTTTTTAATAACTCTGATAATTTTTCCCCTGTATCAATTAAAGTTATTCCAAACCAAAACCTTCATGGTTCACAATCACCAGATTTCATAATTGTTACTCACCCCAAGTTTTTACAGCCTGCTAACAGATTAGCTGAACATCATACACAAAATAATAATACTAGTGTACTTGTTGCTACAACAGAACAGATTTATAATGAGTTTGGAAGTGGTTCACAAGATATTACTGCAATTAGAAATTTTGTAAAAATGTTTTACGATCGTGCGCAATCCAGCGAAGAAAGACCAAAAAATGTATTGTTATTTGGAGATGCTTCATTTGACTACAAAAACAAGATTTCTGGTTTGACAAATTTTGTACCAACCTTTGAAACTACCGTATCTAACAGTATTCAGTCATCTTTCTGTACTGATGATTATTTTGCAGCTCTTGATGACACAGATGGTGCTTGGAATGGTGGATTAAGTAATTCAATTTACACTGATAAACTTGACATTGGAGTTGGAAGAATCCCTGTTAATACTCTCTCTGATGCAAACTCATATGTAGACAAAATTATACATTATGACTCAGAAAGTTTAGGTCTTTGGAAAAATAAAATCTGTTTCGTTGCTGATGATGCAGATGCGACCTGGGAATCTAGTCTAATAACTCATGCTGATGCATTAGCTGAAAAAATTGATACATCATACGGAATGTTTAATATTGATAAAATTTACATCGATTCATATCCTCAGTCATTTAACTCAGGCTCTCAGAGATATCCTGAGGCTCAAGAAGATATAACTGAGATTATTCAGGACGGCGCACTAGTCATCAATTATGTTGGTCACGGAGGTGAAATTGGATGGGCCTCTGAGAGAATTTTAGAACTATCAGACATTAACAATTTTACAAACTTTAATAAACTTCCAGTTTTTATAACAGCTACTTGCGAATTTACCAGGTACGACGATTTAGAGCGTGTTTCCGCTGGAGAATATCTTCTTTTAAATCCCAATGGTGGTGCGGTTGGATTATTTAGTACGTCAAGAACTGTTGGGGAATCACCTACTTATAATCTAGTAAATTCACTTTATAATTTTCTACCCAACCGAGAAAATGATATGTCTTTTGGAGAGGTTTTAACAGCTACCAAAAATGATTCAACCCTTTCGCTTAATACAGTCAAAAGAAGGTTCTCATTTTTTGGTGATCCAAATATGAAGCTTTCATTTCCAGAGTATAAAATAATTACCCAATCTGTAGAACTTATCGATTCAACTGGACAGATAATCGAACCAAATTTTTCAAATACTCAGGATACAATCAATTCATTAAGCCATGTTTTAGTTAAGGGATACGTAGCAGAGACTGATAGTACGCTTATTGATTTCAACGGCCTCATGGATGTCGTAGTTTATGATAAAGCTAAAAAGTTTACTACTCTCAACAATGATGGTTTTTTGAACGAGCCATTTGAATATTTTTTACAAAAAAATATTATTTACAATGGACAAGTTGATGTAATTAATGGTTTTTTCCAAATTGAATTTATTGTGCCAAAAGACATAAATTATGAATTTGGAATGGGTAAATTTAGCTTTTATGCAAATGATCCATTTATTGGAGAGGCAACGGGTTTCAATAAAAAAATTGTAATCGGAGGGATTAGTAATAATTACCAATTAGATGAAATTGGACCAGAAATAGATCTTTTCATGAATAATGAGAGTTTTGTGTCAGGTGGTTTTACCAATTCTAGTCCAACATTGTTAGCTAAATTATTTGATGACTCAGGAATTAATACAGTTGGTACCGGGATAGGTCATGACTTGACATTAATTTTAGACGAAAACACAAGTAATCAAATTATTTTAAATGACTATTACCAATCTGACTTGAATAGTTTCAAGTCTGGAAAAGTTATATTTCCTTTTTCTGAACTTGATGAAGGCTCACACACTCTTTCTTTTAAAGCATGGGATGTTCATAATAACTCAAATTCGGAATTTCTAGAATTTTTTGTTATTGCCTCAGACGATATAGAAATCGGAGAATTATCTAATTATCCAAATCCTTGTTCAGATTTTACAAATTTTATTTTTGAACACAATAGACCGGATGAACTTGTTGAAGCTACTTTAGAAATTTTTTCATTTGATGGCAACATTGTAAAATCATTTAGCTCTACTGAAATTTCAACTGGCTTTAGAAATAATGTGTTATGGCAAATAAATAATTCATTAAAAAGTGGGATATATATTTACAGATTAACCTTAAAGTCTCAATTTGATGATAGCATTACACAAAAAAGTGACAAACTTATAATAGTGAGATAGTTTTTTCGTTAGTTTTGTAAATCAATATTAATAACTATGAGATTAATAAGCCTATTCCTTTTATTATTTTATTTTGTGAGTGATTCCAATAGTCAGTCATTTTTTGATGAAATAATCCCTCAGGATGACAATTACAACGACGACTTAAATACAATTACAACAGCCGTTCCGTTCCTGTCTATCACACCTGATTCAAGAGCTGGAGCCATGGGTGAATCAGGAGTAGCTACGTCACCTGATTTATATTCAATTTTTTGGAATGCTTCAAAACTAGCCTTCATGGAAGATAATTCTGGTTTTTCCATTTCTTATACTCCTTGGTTAAGTCAACTAGTTCCTGATATTTCACTGGCTTATTTAACTGGTTACAGCAAAATCAATGAAACCAGTGCTTGGTCAGCTTCTATGAGATATTTTTCTTTAGGTAATATTCAGTTTACCGATGAAACTGGTGAAAATCTCGGATCTTATGATCCAAATGAGTTTGCTGTTAACATTGGATATGGTATGAAATTAAACGACAATATTTCAGGTGGATTAGTTATGCGTTATCTTTACTCAAATTTGACTGGTAATCAATATGTAGCTGGAGAATTAACAGAGCCAGGAAATGGTTTTGCTGTTGACTTGTCTTCATATTATCAGGCAACTGCGAGAGAAATGGACGAATGGGCTTTGGGACTTAATATTTCAAACATAGGTACTAAAATATCATACTCTGCTTCATCTGATAAGGATTTCTTGCCAATGAACCTTAGGTTTGGAGGAAGATATACATACATAATTGACGAATTTAATAAAGTTTCAGCAAGTTTTGATGTTAACAAGCTTTTGGTTCCTACACCCCCAAGGTGGGCAACTGATTCCACTAATTCCCCAATTATTGTTGATGGAGAACAGTTAATAGAAGCTGGTATGAATCCAGATGTTTCTGTTGTCTCGGCAATATTTCAATCTTTTGGAGATGCTCCAGGAGGAATAACTGAGGAGTGGAGGGAATTAATGTATTCTCTTGGATTCGAATATTGGTATAACAATCAATTTGCTTTCAGAGGCGGATATTTTCATGAGCATAATCTTAAAGGTGGAAGAAAATATTTCACTATGGGAGCAGGTTTGAAAATGAATGTTTTTGAGTTAGACTTTGCTTATTTGGTTACTGCCTCACAGAATGTGAGAAGTCCTCTAGAGAACACAATGCGGTTTACCTTAATATTTGACATTGGAGCATTTAGAGGTGGGGCAAATAATGAATTATAATGAGTAATCTTAGAGTTGGAAACGGTTATGATGTTCATCAGTTAGATGATAACCTTGAATTAATTTTAGGTGGAATTAAAGTTCCTTCATCAAAGGGAATTATTGCCCATTCTGATGGGGATATACTAATTCATGCAGTTTCGGATGCATTACTTGGAGCTGCCGGATTAGGCGATATCGGTCATTTTTTTCCTGACACTGATCCAAGAAATAAAGGAATCGATAGTTCAAAAATATTGGTAGACGTCTGTAACAAGCTTAGAAAAGACTCATTTTTAGTCGTAAATGTCGACGCAACTATTGTTTTGCAAACCCCAAAACTTTCTCCCTTCATTGTATCAATAAAAAATTCCTTATCTAATATCTTAGGAATACAATCGAGTAGAGTTAATATTAAAGCAACAACCGGCGAAAACATGGGTTTTGTTGGAAGAGGAGAGGGAATTGCTTGCTATGCAACAGTTCTGATTGAAAAAACATAAATTATAATTTTCTATTTATTTTGTGTGTATTTTCTTAGTTTTGTAACAAAATTAACATCATCTCCATGGCAAAAATGTTTAATAAAGATGCATATGTGAAAAGTTACCGTGACATGCTTCTTTGGAGAAAATTTGAAGAAAAATGTGCCGCATTGTACATACAGCAAAAAATAAGAGGATTTCTTCACCTTTACAATGGTCAAGAAGCTGTATTATCTGGGTTGATTAATTCAATTGATATTTCGAAGGATAAAGTAATTACAGCTTACAGGTGTCATGTGCTTCCTATTGCTATGGGACTCCATCCGAAATATGTCATGGCTGAACTTCTCGGTAAAAAGACAGGTTCTTCAAAAGGCAAGGGAGGGTCAATGCATATGTTTTCCAAAGAACATAATTGTTTTGGCGGTCATGGGATTGTTGGTGGTCAAATTCCACTTGGTGCAGGTATTGCTTTCGCTGATAAATATAATAATAATGATGCTGTTACTGTGTGCTTTATGGGTGATGGTGCAGTTCGTCAAGGCGTTTTACATGAGACTTTTAACATGGCCATGAATTGGAAATTACCAGTGATCTTTGTTTGTGAAAATAACGGTTATGCGATGGGTACATCAGTCGAAAGAACAGCAAATCACTCTGAAATATGGAAACTTGGCTTAGCATATGAAATGCCATGTGGTCCTGTAGACGGTATGAAACCTGAGACTGTCAAAGAATCTCTGGATATTGCTGTTGACAGGGCACGTTCAGGAGATGGTCCTACTTTTTTAGAAATTAAAACCTACCGATACAAAGGTCATTCAATGTCAGATGCTCAACATTACAGAACTAAAGATGAAGTTGAAGACTACAAGAAGATTGACCCAATTGACTATGTGTTGAGTTTAATTAAAAAGAAAAAATATTTAAAAGAAGATGAAATCTTAAATATCCAAAATGATGTAAAAAATCTGGTTAAAGAGTGTGTTGATTTTGCCGAATCTTCGCCTTTTCCTGAATCACATGATTTATATAAGGATATTTACGATGGACCATATAATTTTATAACAGATTAAACTTATGGCTGAAGTTGTTAAAATGCCAAGATTGAGTGATACCATGACAGATGGTGTGGTTGCTAAATGGCATAAAAAGATAGGAGATAAAGTTAATGAGGGCGATTTATTAGCTGACATTGAAACAGATAAAGCTACAATGGAGTTTGAATCATTTCAAGAAGGCTTTCTTCTCCATATCGGAGTAAAAGAAAATGGTACTGCTAAAGTTGACTCAATACTTGCTATCCTGGGAGATGAAAATGAAGATATTTCTTCAATATTGTCGGAAAACGATAAGGAAAAATCCGAAAAAAACACGTCTTCAAATGATACAGCTATTAATAAAAATGATATAAACCAAGAGAGTGGTTTTGATTCAATCGAAGAATTTTTAGCTAATGAAAAAAACGATACAGAAGCCTCCCAAAATGATGACACCATTGAAAGGATAAAAATATCTCCCTTGGCAAAAAAAATCGCACTAGAAAAAAATATAAATATTTCAAATATTATGGGTTCTGGCGATAATGGAAGAATTGTCAAAAGAGATGTTTTTAATTTAGATTCATCCAATGAAGTGAGAGTCGAACAAACTAACCTTACTCCTACTAACAACCTAAGTGACAAATTTACTGAGATTCCTATTTCACAAATGAGACGCACCATAGCGACTAGACTCTCTCAATCCAAATTTACCTCTCCACATTTTTATTTGAATATAGAGGTCGAGATGGATAATTTAATTAAACTAAGAAAAGAAATAAATGAAAAAAATGAAGTCAAAATCTCATTCAATGATATAATTGTAAAGGCAACTTCGATGGCCATTCAAAAACACCCACATATTAACTCATCATGGCATGATTCTCACATAAAGCTTCATAGTAATATTAATATTGGTGTCGCAGTTTCTGTAGACAATGGATTAATAGTACCAGTAATAAAAAATTCAAATTTTAAGTCTTTTACTGAGATATCAACTATAACAAACGATTTCGTTAAAAAAGCTAAAGAAAATAAACTTCAACCATCTGATTGGGAAGGAAATACTTTCACAATATCAAATCTTGGAATGTTTGGTATTGATGACTTTACGGCTATCATTAATCCTCCTGATGCATGTATATTAGCGGTAGGTGCAATTAAGGAAAGACCAATTTCAAAAGACGGAGTAATTGTTTCTGGAAACGTTATGCGCTTGACCTTATCTAGTGATCATCGAATTGTTGATGGAGTCCTTGGTTCAAAATTTCTTAGAACTCTAAAAGACATGCTTGAGCAACCAATGATGATGTTTTGTTAAATCTATTTAAATGGAAAAAAGATTTAATGATCACGTTAAGCATTTACCAAAACATCTGTTGCAATACACAATAGATCAAGACTATAATCATTACACATTTCAGGATCAAGCTGTATGGAGATATGTTATGAGGCAAAATATAAGTTATCTTCCAAGTGTTTGTCATGGATCATACATTGATGGTTTGACAAAAACTGGTTTATCCTCTGAAAATATACCAAGTATGTATGGTATGACCCGCATATTAAAAAATATTGGGTGGTATGCTGTTGCAGTTGATGGTTTTATTCCTCCAACTGTCTTTATGGAATTTCAAGCACATAATGTATTAGTAATTGCTGCTGATATAAGACAAGTTAGTCACATTGGCTATACTCCAGCTCCTGATATACTCCATGAAGCAGCAGGACATGCTCCAATTATTGCTAATAAATCATATTCTGATTATTTAAAAAAGTTTGGTGAAATAGGTTCAAAAGCATTTTCTTCAGCCCACGACATGGAACTTTTTGATGCTATAAGAGAATTGTCTATTCTTAAAGAGGCACCACAATCAACCGACAAAGACATAAAAAAAGCAGAAAAAAAAGTGCAGAAATTACAAAGTAAAGCCAATAAATTATCTGAAATGGCTAAGATAAGGAATCTTCATTGGTGGACTGTTGAGTATGGTTTGATTGGAGATGTCGAAAATCCTAAGATTTATGGAGCGGGATTATTATCTTCTATTTCTGAAAGTGTAAACTGTTTAAATAAATCAGTAAAGAAAATAAAATATGACATTAACGCAGCTAATTTCAATTTTGATATAACGAAGGAACAGCCACAGTTATTTGTAGCTCGAGATTTTAATCATTTGAATGATGTTCTTGAAGAGTTTTCTCAATCAATGGCATTTATTAAAGGTGGCAAGGATTCATTATTATTAGCAATTGAATCTAAATCGATTTCAACTTGTGAACTTGAAAGTGGGATTCAAATATCGGGAGTTTTTCATGACTTTATAGAAATAGACTCCAGGATATGTTATGTTAGAACTTCAGGTCCCACAGCTCTGTCTTTAAATAATAAGCAAATTAAAAATCATGGGATAAGTCATCACAGTGAAGGTTTTGGCTTTCCACTTGGAAAAATTACAAATATTACAAGTATTGATTCATTAAAAACAAAAATTGGTGAAGACATTAGTTTAGTCTATGATTCGGGCATTTCAATCACTGGTAGGCTAATAAACTCTTTGTTCGATAAACAGGGAAAAACAATCATACTTACGTTTAGTGAATGCACAGTTTTTGATAATGTCCATGATAAACAACTTTTTGACCCTTCGTGGGGTGTATTTGATTTAGTAATTGGTCAAGAAATAAAATCAAGCTATCCAAATGCGGCTGATCGGTCATCATTTCCTGACGATTTGGTAGAATTTAGTTCAAAAACAATTAAGCCAAAATACAATAATGAAGATTTAAAACTTCATAAATTATATGGGGTCGTAAGACAAGTTAGAGAAAATAAAAAAACACTTTCAGAACTAAAAGGTGTTTTGGATGAACTTATGAAATCTTACAGAGACGAGTGGCTCATATTTCTTGAGATTTGTGAAATGACTGAAAAAAAATCAAAATTTCATCAGACCGCTTTTGCTAACTTACTTTATTTAAAAGAGAAAAATCCAATGTTAATAAAATTAATTGATGATGGACTAAAATTAGTATTATGAAAAATATTATTGTAACAGGTTGCAGTAGAGGAATTGGTTTTGAAATTGTGACTGAGTTTTCTAAACTTGAAAATTTTAAAATTTTTGCAATTTCAAGAAATAAAAATGGGCTTAATAAGTTAAATAATCTGCAATGCAATGAAAACACTGAAATTTTTACCATATCTGAGGATTTGTCATGTTTTAGTTCCTATCAAAAATTATTTAAATTTTGTGTTGAAAACTCAAATGGTAAGTTTGATGGTATAATCCATAATGCAGGTGTCCTTATTAAAAAGAATTTTTTGGATATCAACATAAGTGATATTCAAAATTCATTTAATTTAAACTCATTTGCACCACTTTTATTGACACAAAAATTTATTCCAACTTTTAATAAAAATGCTCATGTTTTATCAATTAGCAGTATGGGTGGATATCAAAATAGCTTAAAATTTCCAGGGTTATCAATTTACAGCATCAGTAAATCCACTCTTAATACAATGACTCAATGTTTAGCTGAAGAATATAAAGAAACGAGTTTCAAGTTTAATTCTTTGGCTTTGGGAGCAGTTCAAACAGAGATGCTCTCGGAAGCTTTTCCAGATTATAATGCACCTGTGTCAGCTAATCAAATGGCTAAATATATTGTGAATTTTTACATAAATGGAGCTCAGTATTTTAATGGTCAAATTATCCCAGTCTCAATAGCTAACCCATAAAGTTGTTTTATAAAAAACTTGATTGTATATTTGCCCACTATTTTATAGTTCTTTAATATTGAGAAGTGTAGTTTATAGTCTCGTAGCTCAGCTGGTTAGAGCGCTACACTGATAATGTAGAGGTCGGCAGTTCAAGTCTGCCCGAGACTACTTAATGGGGGATTAGCTCAGCTGGCTAGAGCGCCTGCCTTGCACGCAGGAGGTCGTCGGTTCGACTCCGACATTCTCCACAAAAGCAGGAAAAACTCCTGCTTTTTTTTTACAATTTTTGTAGTATTGAATTAAAATCAGAAGAACTGTGTTATCTTGTAAATAAAATGAGGATAATTGCATTATTATTATTAATTGTTTCATGTTCATATGATAATGAACAGACATATTTTGGATGTACTGACCCAGTAGCATTAAATTATGATTCTAGTGCATTTTCTGACGACCTATCATGTTTATATGACTTTGGTTGTACTGATGTAAATGCATGTAACTATAATCCTCTAGCAATAACGGATGATGAAAGTTGTGATTATGTTGATAATTTAGTTTTTGAATCTAATGACCAAAATGATATCCAACAAATCATTAATAACAAATGTAAATCTTGTCACAATAATATTGGAATTTCACTTGACTATCAGGTGCTAACCATGTCTAATGGTGAAATTTTAGAAAAATTTATTAATGGTAATGCGACTGGATATTCTTACCAAATAATGCCTCCACCTGGATCGGAGCCCTTAACAAACTGTGAAAAGTTAGAAATTTTAAATTGGATTGATAATGATTACCCGCTTAACTAAGTACTTGTTTATATTTTTTTTGTCACATGTATATTCTCAAGACGATCTAAGTAGTTTTTTAGACCCGTATGTCGATTACGGTAATATGATGTCAACCTTTAAATCAACAAGAATTGTCAATAGTCACTCTACCGAAATATTTGAAGTTAAACAACTTGATATGAGAATTTCCCATCGTTTTGGTCAAATAAAAGGGGGAATTTATGATTTATTTGGTTTGGATCAGGCAAAAATTAGAGTTGGGTTAGAATATGGCTTATACAATAACCTCATGATTGGTTTGGGTAGAAGTACAAATGATAAAAGTTATGACAGCTATCTCAAATATAAATTTTTATCACAAAGTTCGGATTTTGCAAAAAAACCAGTTACAATGGTTTTATTTTCCAATATTGCTGTAAATACTCTAAAATCAAACTTTGCAAATTACCCGACAAGTGCAAGGCTTTCATATACTAACCAAATTCTTGTTTCATCTAAGTTAAATGATGTTATATCTGTCCAGTTTTCCCCAACTTGGGTTCATTGGAATATGGTTCAAAACGAAAATCAAAATAATGATATTTTTTTAATCGGAACTATGTTAAGTTTATCTTTTACAAAAAGTACATCAATTAATTTTGAGTATTTTAACAGAATAAATACTAACAATTTTGATGATCAAAATTATCAAAACTCCTTTTCACTTGGTTTAGATATTGAAACTGGAGGACATGTTTTTCAACTGCATATAACCAATTCTATGAACCTAAATGAGGCTTCATTTTTAACTAGAAGTGAGGGAGATTGGAGAAAGGGAAATATAAATTTTGGATTTAACATTAGTAGAGAATTTAGTTTATAATTAATTTTGTATTATGAAATTTTTAATATTTTTATTAACTCTATCGATAACTCTTTTTTCTCACTCTCAAAAGTATTTTGTAGAGCAGTCAGAGGTCTCATTTTACTCCTGGGCTCCTTTGGAGGATATTTCAGCTGTTTCCAATAATTTAGAAGGAGTAGTTGATTTAAACAATGGTAATTTTTTTTTCAGAGTTCCAATTTCATCATTTACCTTTCCTTCGTCTTTGATGCAAAAACATTTTAACGATAAATATTTAGAATCGCACAAATTTCCCCTTTCAACATTCAAAGGAAGCTTTAAAAATAAAATGTCCTTTGCTGATTCGGAAAAGATTGAAGCCACTGCAACGGGTCAAATAAGTATACATGGTGTTGAAAATAATATATTAATTGATACTTTTATTGAAACTAGTGATAGTACTTTAAAATTCTCTTCAGAATTTTATGTCGCGCTTAAGGACTTTAAAATTAAAATCCCGAAGATAGTCCGAATGAACATTGCAGACACTATTAAAGTGAACGTTTCTGGAAGAATGTCTATAGAGGACTAATTATTTTTAAAAAGCTTATAGAAGAAATTTTGTCCGTTGATATTAATTGACATAATGTAAACACCACTTTGACGTGAATCAAGATCTAATGTGTACTTGCTAGATGATTTTATCATTTTGTCTTCAAAAATAGTTTTACCTAATGAATTATAAATTATAATTTCTTCAATGTTTTGATTTTTTACAGCTATTTCAAATATGTTTTTAGACGGATTGGGATAAATTGAAATTGATGGTAAAGAATAGTCGTGCAAACTGACATTTTCAGGGTCATAAACCATTATATCATCTACAAATATGTTATTTCCCCTAAGGTTTGTAGTAACAAACTTGAGCATAATATTTTCGTCATAGAAATTTTCTAATTCTACTGTTTCATTTCTCCAATTTGTGGCATCACCTGGTATGAAATTAGGAGTAATTTCATCAAGAGTACTTAGATCACTGCCTCCCTTCTCGTAAACTAAATAGTTGAAGTTTGAACCACAATCAGTTGAAATGAACAACTGAAGAGTGTCTTGTTTTGATGAATTATTATATTTCTGATATGCAACATTAAAAGAAAGTTCTGAATTTTCAGAATCTATGTAAATATTTGGACCTATCAATTCATCTTTTTGTTCTGCTCTTGGGTTATATCCATATAAATTTACGTATGCAGAAGTATTGACTTCATCATTGTCATATGTTTCTATGGTTTCCCAAGATCGGGAGTAATCATTATTTTGAATATGCCACTTGTAATCAAAATCCAAACTTTCAAAATTCTCAAAAAATGGCATTACATAGCTAGGTTTTTGAAGAAATCTAACCATTCTCTTATTATTGTGATAATCTATCTCTTCAATAAATGACTTGTTCTTTATCTCGAACTGTATTTCTATATTTCCAATTAACGTTGTGGGGATGTTTCCATAATTATATATTCCACTTTGTCCAACAGCAAGATCAGCAAAAACAATAGTTGAGTCAGTGAGATTATTTGAGTAATTTCTACAATATATAATTAAACTATCAATATGGTTATTTGTATTATTTACAACATGAATGGCAGGATTAAAAAAAGTCTCGCAACTTATTTGATTTGGTATCTCTGTAATTTTTTTTAAAATTAAATCTTCACTGTCATTATTAAAAGGCGAAACAGGTTCATTACTAATCGATAAAAAATTAAATGCAGCAAATGCGTCAATCATACCCATACCAAATGTGTTATCTTCTCCCACCTCACCTAGATCGTTAGCTGTGTTATAAATTGCAAGAAGAATTTCTTGACCACTTAGATACGGGAAAGCCTCTTTTAATAACATGACTACACCTGATACATGGGGAGAGGCCATTGATGTTCCTGAGATTGAATTAAATCCGTCCTTACCCCATGCTGACCTAATGCTTTCACCTGGAGCCACCACCTCAGGATAAATTGAAAGAGAACCTTCACCCGGACATTGGGTAGGGCCTCTGCAAGAAAATGAACTTATTGGAAGTTCACTACTGTTAGCATTCACACTTCCAACACAAAAAGTATTTACAAGATTGGAGTTAATTCGTTGAGGAGATCTGACTCCATCATTGTTTGGTCCATTATTTCCGGCTGAAAAAATATTAGCAATTCCAGCAGCTTCAATTATATTCATTAATTCTACAACATAGCCACTACATTGAAAAGTGTCAATTTCATTATACCATCTCCAGGAGTTGTTTATAACATCAGGAACATCGTAGTCTGTGTTGTAGTCTCCATCTGGATTCAAAGCCCACTCGAAAGATGTTATCATGTCAATTATTGGTGGAAGTGTAGCCACAGTTGAAGTAACATAGTCATTTGCAATCCAATATGAACCAAAAGCAATTCCAATAGTATCATTTGTTTCAGAAACTAGTCCTGCCATTGTTCCTAGGGTATGGGTACCGTGATTACTAACATGACCGTTTGGTACTTCTGAGAAGTATCCGTCCCAGGATTGTTCCATGGGATAAAAGTTGCCAAAAAATCTTTCAGAAAAAGCATTGTGTTCCGGCCAGACACCGGTATCGTAATTGAAAACCAAAACACCCTTACCAGTATATCCCATATCCCATAAAGGTCTTACATTAATAGCTTCGATTCCTGGTTCAGTGCTGTTTTCGGAGTTAATGTTTTGACTCCCAATGTCAAAAAAATCGATAATATCAGATTCAGTATTTTGTACGTCAATTTTCTTTACGTTTGGGTGTTGAGATATCTGTTTAATTAAATTTTTAGAAGCATGAACAAAAATACTGTTGATAATCCACGAAGTTTTTAAATTATTAAAATCCGATGGATTAGCTTTGATTATTTCAATTATAGGTTTTTGACTTTTGATACTGACCTCGGACATTGATTTCGCAATAATAGAAGATCTTTTTTTGACAGGAATATTTTCTTCAATAAATTGAATTTTGAGATTTTCAATGTCATAATTGTCCTTAATTTCAATGATTATTGGAACTAGGCTTTTATTATTATATTCTTTTAGTATTGTACTTAGTTGGTCTGATATGTTAGAGCCAAATACAAACAAGTACGGAAATAATATTATTTTTGTAAGTAGTGATTTAAATTTCATACCATAATATATGACTTTTCCTCGTAAGAACTATTTTTTTTTATTTTTTGTTATTTTAGGAGCAACAGTGGTTCACAATTCATGTAATGATTCTGGTTGCACAAATCCTGATGCAGATAATTTTGATCCTGAAGCTGATAAAGATGATGGTTCGTGTGTAATTTATGGTTGTATTAATCCTGAAGCAGACAACTTTAATGCGGATGCAAATACAGATGATGGTTCATGTGTTTATAATTGTATAAATCCCGAATACTACTGCTTAGATATAACATTTAATCATTTTGTTGATAATCAAAATGTTAATTTTGGTAATAACGACCCATCTTATTTCAATTTAGCTCAAAACAACTATAGCGTTAGAAGAATTTTATATGTATTGAGTGACATAACATTATTTTTTGTTGATTCCACTGTTGTTTTAGATGATTTTTTCTTCATCAATTCTGATCTTCCCGAAACTCTAAATAAAACAATTTTTGATTTACCTGGAGAATGTACTGGGATCAGTTTCAGATATGGCTTCTCATCTATTCAAAATATTGATAATAATTTTATTAATGAACCCGACAATTTCCATTTATCAATGCTTTGGCCAAACTTAAATGGGACAAATGATGCATTGCAAGGAGGTTACCATTATATGAAGTTGGAAGGAAAATACATCGATCAAAACTCAGAAGTAGTTTTTTATAACAATCATACAGGGCCCACAAACTCTAATGATTTTTCATTTTTGTTTGATACCTACACTTTTAGTCCCTCAAGTTCTATTTCTATTAATATGAATATTAATAACTGGTATAATAATCCGATATATGACCTAGATATTTTTGGTTCTGGAATTATGTCCAATAACAACGCACAAACCATTATCCAACAAAATGCTAGTGATGTATTTACAGTAATTCCTAATTAAAATGTTCAAGAAGATTTTAATTTTGCTAATATTTTTATTTTATGCTTGTGAACAGTACGAGCAGGACTGTACGGAAATAGATAATTGTAACGATTATAATTTAACTTACTTTGATTTGGTATATCCTTCAAATTTTCCAAGTCCAAACATTCCAAATGATAACCCCACTACATTTGAAGGTGTCAACCTAGGAAGACATTTATTTTATGACCCAATATTAAGCTCCGACAACTCTGTATCATGTGCTTCGTGTCATAAGCAAGAATATGCCTTTGGTGACAATACACAATATAGTTTTGGAGTAAATAATTCTGTAGGTAGTAGAAATGCCTCAACAATTATAAATAGCGCATTTCAACTAGAATATGATTGGGATGGGAAAAGTAGCTCACTTGAGACTCAAGCTATTCGACCTATTTTTAATGAAATTGAATTACATAATAATAATTGGACAGAGATTGTTGAAAGAATAGAATTGTCAGAATTTTATTCAGAAATGTTTTGTCAAGCTTTTGGTTCCACAGACATTGATTCATTAAAAATTTTAAATGCAATTGCTCAGTTCCAAAGAACAATAATCTCAACTAATTCTAAATTCGATAAATGGCTCAGGGGAGAATTAGCTTTTACAGATGAAGAAATTGATGGATTTAATATTTTTTCAACAGAGAGAGGAGACTGTTTTCACTGTCATCCCATTGGACTCTTTACAGATAACTTATTTCACAATAATGGACTTGATGAGACATATACTGATCTGGGCAGATATGAGGTTACATCAAATCCTTTAGATCAAGCATCATTTAAATCACCAACTTTGAGAAATATAGAGTTTTCATCTCCATACATGCATGATGGACGTTTTGCCACACTCGATGAGGTTATTGATTTTTATGATTTTGGAGGTTACGACTCTCCAAATGTAGATCCACTGATGAAATATGTTGGTCAAGGACTTTTGTTAAGCCAACAAGAAAAAGATAATCTAAAGGCTTTCCTATTAACTTTATCAGACGATGAGTTTATAAACAACCCTGATTTTAGTAACCCTTTTAATAATTAAAATTATGATTGCTATTCTATCACCTGCAAAAACACTTGACTTTGATACCCCTTGCATAATGAAAAACTATACCAGACCAAATCTCATTGATGATAGTCAAATTCTTATAAATGAGTTAAAGAAATTAAATAGTGATAATCTTTCAAAACTTATGAAGATTAGTAGTAAATTAGGTTCGTTGAATTATGAAAGATATAAGAATTGGACTAAAGAGTTTACTCTCAACAACTCAAAACAATCAATTTTTTGTTTTCGCGGAGGGGTTTACAAAGGCTTAGATGTTGATTCTCTCTCTGACAAAGACTTAATGTATTCACAAGATTCTATTAGAATTCTTTCAGGTTTACATGGGATACTAAGACCCTTCGACCTAATCATGCCATATAGACTTGAAATGGGTACAAAACTTAAAAATAGCAGAGGCAAGAATTTATATGATTTTTGGGGCGACAGTGTAACAAACTTATTAAACAAAAGTTTAGAAGAAAACAATTCCGATTTTTTATTAAATCTAGCATCAAATGAATACTTTTCTGTACTTAATCCTAAAAAAATTAAGACTACTTTGATCAACGTAAAGTTCCTGGATAAGAAGAAAAATGATTATAAAATAATAAGTTTTTTTGCTAAAAAAGCACGTGGAATGATGGCTGCATTTTTAATTAAAAATAAGGTTAAGGATATTGATATATTAAAGGATTTCAGCGGCATGGGATATTCTTATGAGCCCAAGAGGTCATCATCTGACACTCTAACTTTTATTCGTTAGGTTCATCAAAAAAACCTGATAACATATTCCTTACTCCCCAAAAAAAAGCTAACACACATACCGTCATGCATGAAAACCCCACAATTGCAAGAACTAGTTCATTGGTTTGGGAAATACTGTTGTTGTGGCTCCCAATCACATAGAGAATAGGGCCTGGTAAAAAACAAATTGCAATGGCAATTTTTTGGACTCCTTGTTTAAATTTTTTTATATTTTTTATCATAATTCAAATCTATTGCTTTTCTCACACTCCCATGCTTAGTTAATAACTCTTCAGCATCATTACTACATATATTTAGTTCCTTCATGATAATATTAATTCCTCTTTTTTTTAGTTTTGAGTTATTAATTTTCATATCAATCATTTTATTACCACGGATATGTCCAAGTCTTATCATAACAGTGGTGGAGATCATATTTAATACCATTTTTTGAGCAGTTCCTGCTTTCATTCTTGTACTGCCAGTAATAAATTCTGGTCCAACAAGAAGAGATATTGTTATCTTTGAGTATTTTGATATTGGCATATTTTCATTACAGATAATTGAGGCTGTATAGATTTTATTTTCAAAACATTTTTTTAGTCCCCCAACAACATATGGAGTTGAACCTGATGATGTTATACCTATTACAACATCATTTTTATTAATGTTAAATTTATTTAAATCAATCCATGCTTGGTTTTCATCATCTTCAGCCGACTCTACTGCTTTTCTAATTGCAGAATCTCCTCCAGCAATTATACCGATTATTTTCTCATGACTTACTCCAAAAGTTGGGGGACATTCAGATGCATCTAAAATTCCAAGCCTGCCACTAGTTCCAGAACCAATATAAAAAAGTCGACCACTGTTGTTTAATCTTATAATTATTTCATCACATAATTTTTTTAAATCTGGAATAGATTCTTTAACAGTATTTGAAACTTCAGAGTCTTCTTTATTAATTTTCTCTAAAATACTTTTAACCTTCATTTCGTGAAGGTTATCGTACTTGCTGTCTGATTCAGTTAGATTGTTCAATTAATAAAATTTAGGAAATTTTTCTGGATTAGTTTCATTCATAATATTGTAGCACTTATCAATTACATTATCAATATTTGACTTTGAAAAGTAATCTCCATCATCACCGTAAGCGGGTCTATGGTCCATTGAGGTTATTGTATGAGGCATACTGTCAAGGTGATTGTATGCATTTTGACCTTCAAGAACTTTTTGCATCATATATGCAGTGGCTCCGCCTGGGACATCTTCATCCATAAAAACAACTCGATTTGTTTTTTCTATACTTTTAAGAATGTCATTATCTGTGTCGAACGGGATGAGCGATTGTACATCAATGATCTCTAATGATATATTAAATTTCATTAATTCCTCGGCTGCATCCATGGCAATTCTACAACATGAACCGTAAGTAACAAGCGTGATATCGACACCGGACCTTATGATCTCTATTTTGCCGATTGGTGTTTCGAATTCACCAAGATTTGAAGGCATTTTTTCTTTTAGTCTGTAACCGTTTAAACATTCAATTACTAAAGCTGGTTCGTCTTTATTAATTAGGTTGTTATAAAAACCGGCTGCTTTCATCATGTTTCTAGGAACAAGAATATTTATCCCTTTGAGTAAGTTAATGATTCCTCCAATTGGAGAACCGGAATGCCAAATTCCTTCAAGTCGATGCCCTCTCGTTCTAATAATCAAAGGCGCCTTTTGTCCACCAACAGTTCTATATTGAAGAGTTGCAAGGTCATCGCTTAAAATTTGAATAGCATATAACAAGTAATCAAGGTATTGAATTTCGGCAATGGGTTTAAGTCCTCTCATGGCTAGACCTATTCCTTGACCAATTATTGTAGCTTCACGAATTCCGGTGTCAAAGATCCTTTCTTCACCAAATTTTTGTTGCAAACCTTCAAGACCTTGATTAACATCTCCAATTTTTCCGCTATCTTCTCCAAAGATCATTAGTTTTGGATTTTTTTTTAGAAGACATTCAAAATTGTCTCTAAGTATCACTCTACCATCAACAAGCTCAAATTCATTCGGGTAATCAACGTTAGTTATTTCAGTATGTTTTTGATATTTGATAGACTTTTTCGACTCACTGTAAAGGTGACTGGAGAAGGTTTTTTGAAATATTTCAAGCTTGCTCTTTAACCAATTTTCAAGTTCATCAAATTTAGATTTTTTAAATTTTAAGTCCCTTAATATTTTTTTTGACAGAGTAATAAGTTGTCTTTTAGTGGGGCAAGATTCGTCAATTATGTTAGAAATCATACTACTGTACGTCACCTTTACTTGTTCGTTAGAGTTTATTATATTTAAAAGTTCATCTTTTTCTTTTGTGAGGCTTGTCAAATAATTATTCCATGTTTTTCTTTGAGCGGTTTTAACTAGTTCCTTGGCATTTTTTTCAATTTCTTCTAATTGTTTTTGGGAGCTAATTTTTTCATTTACAATCCACTCTTTCATTTTTTTTATACAATCATACTCCTTTTCCCATTCAAGTTCTTTTTTTGATTTATATCTTTCGTGAGAGCCTGAAGTAGAATGTCCCTGCGGCTGTGTCATTTCTTTAACGTGAATTATAACAGGGGTATGATGATTTCTACAAATCTCTTCTGCCTTTAAATATGTTTCACATAGTTCTTTGTAGTTCCAACCATTCACTGTAAATATTTCAATTCCATCAATTTTTTTAGTTTTTTGAAAGCCTTTTAGAAGTTGAGAAATGTCCTCTTTAGTAGTTTGATATTTACTTGGAACGGAAATTCCCCATCTATCATCCCAAATTGATATTAGAACTGGAACTTGAAGCACTCCTGCTGCATTGACAGTTTCAAAAAAAATACCTTCCGATGTACTTGCGTTTCCAATTGTTCCAAAACTGATTTCGTTACCATTACAGCTAAATTTATCAGCGTCTATTTTTGGAATATTCCTATATGTTTTAGATGCGTGGGCAAGTCCCAAAAGCCTCGGCATTTGTGATCCTGTTGGAGAAATGTCAGATGAGGAGTTATATTGGTTTGTTAAATCTTTCCAGTCACCATTTTCATCTAAACTTCTTGTAGCAAAATGATTGTTCATTTGTCTTCCACCAGAAGCAGGTTCCTTATTAATATTTGTTTCAGAATAGAGTTGAAAAAAAAATGCTTCAAGACTTAGTTCTCCGATAGCCATCATGAAAGTCTGATCGCGGTAATATCCAGAACGAAAGTCTCCTTTTTTAAACGCTTTAGCCATAGCAATTTGTGCAATTTCTTTTCCATCTCCAAAAATCCCAAATTTAGCTTTGCCAGTCAGCACTTCTTTTCTTCCAAGAAGACTGGCTTCACGACTTAAGCAAGCTAGTTTAAAGTCATTAACAATCTCAGACCTAAATTCGTCATATGTAATCTGTTCTTTTTTCAAATCTATTTTATTAAAAAAATAAAAATACTGAAAAATGTTCTTTTACTAAACCTTTATTGTAATTTATGAGTTAATGAATATTTAATTTTTTATATTGGGACGATGAGTATTGAAAAAAGAAAAAGGTTATTTATAAGTTGGAGATATTTTTTTTTCCTAGTTACTAAACTTCCAATGTGTCTTTTAGCAGGAGTCAAGGTCAATAAACTTAGTGAACAAGAGTCAGTAACCACCGTTCCATATAATTTTATAAACAAAAACCCTTTTAATTCTATGTATTTTGCTGTTCAAGCAATGGCCGCTGAACTGTCAACAGGCACACTAGTTTTTTTGCATTTAGACCAATCAAAAATGTCTGTAATTGTAACAGGTCTCAAAGCTGAATATCTTAAAAAAGCAAAGTCTAAAATCACTTTTGTTTGTAAAGACGGTAATAAAATTGTGGATACCATTAATCAGGCTTCAAAATCTTATGATTCATTTTCATGTTCAATGACCGCTAGTGGTTTTGATTCAAACAATGATTGTGTTTCAAATTTTGAAATTACTTGGTCTTTAAAAAGAAAAAAATAAAATTTTATTCGTAAAAATTCCTATATTTATTAAGGACTCAATAAAAACAATTTGCAATGGACAAAATTTTAAACAATCTACTTGTCTCCAAAGAAAAAGATACTCTTTTAGAATACGAAAATATCCTTAACAAATCTCTTGATTACATGTCATCCATTGAAAATATTGATGAGTCCAAATTAGAAAGGTTAAGAGAATTTATTTCAAGAGTAATAGATGAGGAAATTGATTACCTAGTAAGAAACCCTGAAGATTATTTCGAATTATTCTAAAAAAAAGAGAACCATAATATGATTCTCTTTTATCAATTGTTTTTTTATTTAGATTTTAATTAATTACCAGCTTTTTATGAACGATATCGTCATTGTTCTTCAGTTCCAATATATAGTTTCCAGAATTAATATTGCTTAAGTCTAATGTTATCTTGCCAGTCTCATTGTCATAATTCTTATTAAGAATCATTCTGCCAGTCATATTGTATATAATAACTTCTAGACCTTTATTTAAAAATTCATTAGAAACAATTTCGACTGTATTTTTTGCTGGGTTTGGAAACAATGAAATTGATTTATTATTCAATTCAGATTGATTTTGATTACCATTTATTCCAATCCTTATTGATGCTGCATTAGGGTCTGAATACCAAGTTTGATCTCCAGGAATATAAACAAGCGATGCAAACCAAGGTTGCAGAACAGAAGTATCGTCGTTTATAAGAATGTCACTAGCTAGACCGTTACTGTAAAATTCAACAACAACATAATACGCGTTTGGATTCAGATTTATTTCAGGAACGTCAATAACGAAACTACCCCAATCAATATGATTTTGATTAACTAATAAAAAGTCGCTTTGCCATAAAATTCCTCCAAGATCCATATCCAAGCTTGTTACACTTGGATCAAGAATTCCAGTAGTATCGCATAAATATGCAATAATTTCACCACCTGCTTCAGTTTGGTAAGTTCCCAAGCTAGTTGGGTGTACATCGGTATTTAGGTCAATAGTGATAGAACTTAAAACGGTACTCTCTTTAATATCAAAGAAATTAGCAAATCTTAGGCCATCAGTGGTTTCTTCACCATATGGCCAACCAGTTCCAATCCACTCAGAAGAGTTATAAAGACCATCTAATGAATAAATATCTTCAGAAATTACAAATTCTCTTGTAAGTGAATTGTCTTCTGGACTAGGATCCACTCCATTGGAGTTTACTTGGGCGGTAAAGCTGTATGTTCCAGTTCCTAGCATTGAAACGTCAAAATAAGTTGTTTCAATTAGTGATGTTGAGTCTGTTAAAATTGAATCAAAAGTTACAGAGGCACCGTAGTTTGTTCCATCAATTATTCCTTCAAAAACTACATCAGACTCATCGTTGTAACCATAGTTATATACCTCAGCTCCAATCAACATTTGGTCAGGCATTTGACTTTCAGGAATTGAATAATATTCTATGTATTGAGGATTTTCCATTACCAACCACGATGATTGCATTTTTAAATCATTTGCAGGTCTTTTAATTACAGAAACGTCATCGACCATCCAAAAATAGTGTGTGCCAATCCATTCAAATTTAAAATATACATCTTCAGAAATAGGTGAAAAATTGCCAAGTGGGATTTGACTGAGTGTGTTTTTAGCAACATTACCCTCGTAAATGTCACCTTCAATAAAATCTAGGTCAGCCCAAATTGTTGTTCCTGTTGAATCAGGGGTTCCAATGTATACATTTAAATCGTTAGTTCCTTGTCCTGCTGGTGTACAACAAATTCTGTAATAAGAATAGAATTGTAATACTAATTGTTCCGTTTCAGAAGATGATAGATCAATTGGTCCAACAATGAAATTAGCATTTATTGCATTTTCTCCAACTTCACCATCTATAACCCCATTTTGTGGACTTGTGTTATAAAAATCAGCTTCCATTAACATAAATCCGTCATTAGGTGTTTCAGATTCAATAATTCCTGAATTTTCACTCCATTGACCGCCAGGTGCTGTTGTACTCCATTTCCAGTCACCAAATCCTCCAATATCTTCAGTTGAAACATTGGATGAGTCAGCAAATGTTGTTGACCATAAAATTTCGTCTCCCAACATATTTTGTTCAAAGTCAACGTCGTTTGTTTTAGAATAAATTGTTGTATGGTAGCTTGAGTTGTTTTTTACATTGACTTGAGCAAAAGCATTTATAGCAAAAGTCAGAGTTAAGCTTAAAAGTAAAATTTTTTTCATTGTAATTAATTAGAGGGTTATTTGGATTGTAAATTAGTAAAAAAAGATGACATTACAATAATTCTTCTTCAAGACAATTCCATTTATATGCTTTTTTTTTGGTGATTGAAAGACAATCATCTGATTGTATTACAAAACTATTTGATGGAATATCTTTTCGTACTGTGCACCCTGCGCCAATTGTAACATTGTCACCAATTCGAACTCCCGCAACAATTGAGCAATTTGCTCCAATCCATACGTTATCACCAATTTCAATTCCTGTTTTACTACCAATTTTTCGATGATCATAAACATTATGATTTGTTGTTGTAATAGTAGTATTTTGGCCAATATTTACATTATTTCCAAGACTAAGACCTCCAAAGGCATTAATATAAACGCCAATATTATCCCCTGGGTCACACATTATACCTTTTTTAATAAATTGATGTCCAATCACTTTACTTCTAAAATCGACTGGCCATGGTACACATCTATTAAATCCAATAATTTTTTGCATAAAAAAATATCTTCTTAGTACTTTATAATTATATTCATATCCTTTTCTTTGTCTTTGATATTTTGGATATGCTTTTTTTACTAATAGCTTAAAGATATTGTCGTCAAATAAAAGTAGAATTTTTCTTAATATTTTTTTCATATCATTTTTTTAAGTTCTTTTTTCATGTAATAGTCAAGTAATATGTAATGAACGGCACCAAAAAATGAAGAGGTTAACAATGTGAGTTTTAAGTCGTTAAAATTATTAAGTGCAACAAAAGAAATTACTTGAAAACTAAATATGCTAAAATTAAATAATAATAATTGTTTTTGTTTATTTAGAATATCACCAATGTGGCTTATGGGTGAATAAATATTTTTAAATAAAATATAGACACTAATAAATTTTAATATGGCACCAGCTTTGGACCATTCTTCGCCAAGAATATTAAGCAAAATTTCTCCGAGAAGACATAAAAATAATAAACTTGGGAATAATATTTTAAAAATATTTTTTTGAATTTTTAGTGTCAACTGTAGAAGTTCAAATTTGTCCCTGTAGAAGAGCCTACTTGCTTTCTCAAAATAAACTTGAGATATTGATGAAGTTAATATAGAAATTGGTACTGCAAATATTTTTTCAGCCAGAAAGTAGAGTCCAGCAACTTTGGGCCCAAAAAATAAAATTATTATTGTTGTGATTCCAAAACTAGAGACAGAGTTAAAAAAGTTTGAAATTGTTGAAAACCTAATAAAATCAATATATTTAATAAAGTTTGAGATGATTAGTGTCCTTTTAATATCTCTCTTATTAATTTTGTTTTTTATATATGAGAAATTCACAAGTAAAGTGACGGTAAGTGATATTAAATTTCCAATAATCATTCCAGTGGCTATTTTTTTTATCCCTAAAAACAATGAGCTGAATGAATTAGTAGTTGATTTAATTACATTATTTTTTGCGATCTCGTTGTAAGCAGTTTGACGATTAAAAAAACTTAAAATCGAGCTATTAACCCCAATAAAAAAAATAGTAATTGGGAAAACGTAGTATAGTTTCACAAAAACAACATATTCATTTCGGAAAATAAGATTTTTGAATAAATAAAGGACGATTAATATTAAAACTGAAAAAGTGAAAGAAATTAAAATAGACAAAATGAAGATATTAACAGAGTCAATATTTTTTTTAGGGAGCATAATTGCTATATCAAATTTTCCATTTGCAATTGAACCGAATATAGTACAAACGCTAATGTAAAATGCATATATTCCAAATTCTTCGGGTGAAAAAAACTGAGTAAGTAATGGAGTAATACAAATTACAGTAAGTTGAGCCAAGGAGCTACTTGACATAATTTTTATAGTATTTTTTAAAAAATCATTAAGCATTCTTATTTTTTTTTTCAAGAACATAACTTAAATTAAAAATATTATTGGTCCACTCAAAAAATGAAAACAAAAAATAATTTGAGTAGCAATTAGAAAATAAAAATGGATAGACCATATTCTATAGTTTTCGGTTTATTTTTTTTCACAGTCAATAATTCAAATTTACAACGCAAAAGTTTATTTATATTTCTTACATTTTTTTTCATTGGTAATAATAAACACTTTATTATATTTGCAAACATATTTATGGTGGTTATAGCTCAGTTGGTTAGAGCATCGGTTTGTGGTACCGAGGGTCGTGGGTTCGAGTCCCATTAGCCACCCAAATTAACTATATTGTTATTTTTGTCTGTTTTTTAAATTTGTCTCAGCCACATTAATAAAAGAAACTGGATCGGCCATATATCCCATTCTTTGTCCAATGATCTTAATATTGTCTTGTGATTTAGAGCCATCTTCTTTTAATACTCTTTCAATATCGAAGATTAAAACAGTGGGAAAACCTCTAACTAATTGGCCGAATGTTCGTTGTAGATTTGCATTTTGTTGTTTAATATCAGAATCCTGAGGTGTTCTTCTGGGGTAATCAAGTTCAAATAAAATAACATTCTGTTCAGCCCATTTTTTGAAAGTTTCAGTGTCAAAAACAGCTTTTTTAAGTTTTTTGCACCATCCGCACCAATCACTGCCTGTGAAATTAGCCATGATAGGTTTGTTTTGTTCAATAGACTGATTATAAACATCTTCGTAATTGATTAGCCATCCTGAGTTGTTTGCTGGATTACTTGTTACTTTTTCTTGTGGTATAGCCTGTTTATTATTTTCAGCTATAGGACTAGTTGTATTATTCTTTTGTGAGCAACTAGTTAAGGGTAAATAAATAAAAAGTCCTAAATAGATTAATTTTTTAATGTACATCACCCATTAGTTTTTTTATTATTGGAGAAATTAAAAGAGTTAAAATGGCAATACCGATAGTTACAAATCCAATTTTGGCAAAAAGATCGTTATAGACCATAGCTTCCATCACTCCATTTGCGTTTGTATCAATGCCGTCAAAAAACCACTTATTTAGTGATCCAAGTAGACCTTCAGAACTTGTAGTTTTACCACTTGCAGTTAATTTAGCTAACATACCCGCGATGTAGTGCGCAACAGTTGAAGAAAGAAACCAAAGGCCCATAAAAAATGCAACAGCTTTCTTTGGGCTGAGTTGGGTAACCTTTGATAAACCGATTGGAGATAAGCACAACTCACCCGTTGTGATTAGTAACCAACCAATAATCAATGTGCCAAATGGAAGTTTGCCTGCGTCGCTTATAAAGTGAATGCTGTATGCGAAGGCAAGAAATCCAAGACCTAAAAATCCTAGCCCTAGTGCAAACTTTTTTGGAGTATTTGGATTTTTATTCCACAGGTCAAGTTTTTGCCACAGCAACGCAAATGGAAATGCAAATAATATAATAATTGCTGGGTTTATTCCATTAGTTTGAGAGGCAGTAAAAATACCGAGATTTACACACTTGTCTGCCCAAACTGTTAGCGAACTACCTGCTTGTTCAAAGCAAGCCCAAAAAATCGCACATAATACAGCTAAAATTAGTATTGCTCCAATTTTGTTAGCTACGGCAGGCTTTCCTGATTTATAGTTTTCAAACATAAGGTATCCTGCATATCCAACTGAAATCACAAGTAATAAGTTTATTATCATTCCTAAAAACTCATTGCCATTTGCTTCAAGAACAATCAAATAGGCAAAGATTGGCACGATTAAAAAACCCAAAATCCAGACCCATTTTTCAATATTTAAATTGAAGATTTTTTTATCAATGTATTCCTTTGGTTGTAGGCCTTTGTCACCAAAGACATTTTTTTTGAGACCATCCCAAAATACAATAACACCTGCAAGCATTCCAATTCCTGCTAAGCTGAATCCATAGTGCCATCCCCATACTTCACCAATGTATCCACAAATAAATGGCGCAGCTGCTGCACCTAAGTTAATTCCCATGTAAAAAATGGTGAAGCCGGAGTCTCTTTTGATATCACCTTCTTTGTAAAGTGCACCAACAAGTGATGAGATGTTGGGTTTAAAGAAACCATTACCAGCAATTAATAGTCCAAGAGCGCCGTAGAAAAAAATGTCGGTTGGAAAAGCCATGAAAAAGTGACCAATCGCCATCAAAACCCCGCCAAGCATTATTGCTTTTCTATATCCAATAAATCTATCAGCAATAAAGCCGCCGAGTAGTGGGGTAGCATACACTAAAGCTCCATAAGCTGCATAAATGCCATATGCAATTTCTTCATTGTTTTCGACACTTTTCATGTAGTCCTTTATGATGTAAAGAACCAAAAGAGCTCTCATTCCGTAAAAGCTAAATCTCTCCCACATTTCTGCAAAAAATAAATAGAATAGTGCTTTTGGGTGTCCATCATGATTTATAAACCATTTGGCAACCAAAACTGCAATAACTGTTAATAAAGTCCAAAATATTAATTGTCCCATTTTTTTATGTTTTATTTCTTAGTTTTTCAAAATTACAGTTTTTTATTAATAAAATCAGTAATCTTGGTGAATAAATGTAATCTGGTCGTTCCACCGTAAATTCCATGGTTTTTATCAGGGTATATAAATAGATCAAACTGTTTATTTGATTTAATCAAAGCATCAACCATCTCATAGGTGTTTTGCACGTGTACATTGTCATCAGCAGAACCATGAATTAATAAAAAATTCCCTTTTAAAGAGTCTACATGATTGATTGGTGAATTTAAATCATAACCATTTGGATTTTCCTGAGGGGTTTGCATGTATCTTTCAGTATATATAGTGTCGTAGAATCTCCAGTTTGTAACAGGTGCAACTGCAATAGCACTTTTAAAATATTTATTTCCTTTTAATAAACATAGTGATGACATGTAGCCGCCGTAGCTCCATCCCCATATGCCGATTCTATTTTCATCCGTATATTTTAAATTTGCTAAGTATTTAGCACCTTCAATTTGATCGGTTGTCTCAAGTTTTCCAAGTTCTTTATATGTACATTTTTTAAATTCTGCTCCACGACCTCCAGTTCCCCTGTTGTCAATTGAAACCACGATGTAGCCTTGTTGACAAAGCATTTGATACCACATGTAGTGTCTATCCCATGAGTCTAGTACAGTTTGTGAGCCTGGGCCTCCATATACATACATTAGTACAGGATATTTTTTTGATTCATCAAAATTATAAGGTTTCATCATCCAGCCGTTTAGCTTTATACCTTGTTCAGTTTTAAAATTAAAAAACTCTTTAGATGTCAACTCGTATTCACTTAGACTTCCAAGTAGGCTTTCTGAGTTTTTAAGCTTTTTTATTACTTCTCCAGAGTTATTATTCAGTGTTATTGCATTTGGTAAATTTGCATTGGAGTAGGTATTTATGAAATATGAAAAATTACTATTAAATGACGCAGAGTTGGTTCCACTTTTTTTGCTTAATTTCTTTTTACTTTTCCCCCAAATATTTACGCGATAGATATTTCTTTCCAAAGGAGATTCCTCATTTGACTGAAAATATAAAACTTTGTTCTTATCGTCATAGCCGTAAAAGTTAGTCACTTCCCAATTACCTTTTGTGATTTGACGTCTTTCTTTTCCACTAATCTGATATAGGTATATGTGATTAAAGCCGTCTTTTTCACTTGTCCAAAGAAATCCAGAGTCATCCTTGTAAAACGTTAAGTTATCATGGATTTCAATGTAATACTCATCTTTTTCTTCTAAAATAATTTTAGACTTACCGCTAGATGGATCAACTGAAAGAAGCTCTAAGTGATTTTGGTGTCTGTTCAATCTTTGTACAAATAACATGTTAGTATTGTTAGT
>PKDT01000084.1 GCA_002863085.1 Flavobacteriales bacterium | reverse complement strand
TATATGCTCTTTTACAAGCAAATAAAAAAAAGCCAGTTAAAAAATCAAAATTTCAACAAAAATTAGAGGAGATTGCAAAGCAAAACAAGAAAAAATAAATTATTGAAATTATTTTTTGCTAGTTTCTTAATAATAATTTCATCATGTTCTCTTCTTGAAAAAAAAATCCAAACATCCAATTTTTTTGTTTCGATGAAAAGAACACCATGTTATGGGACTTGCCCACAGTATCAGGTTACTATTTTTTCAAATGGCTTGATAAAGTATGAGGGTAAAAGGTTTGTTGACAAAATTGGTTGTTTTCATTCTAAATTGAGTAGAAAAAAAATAGAAAATATTGTTTCTTTGGTTAATAAAATCAATTATTTCAAATTGGATTCTGTATACTCATCAAACGTGACAGACCTTCCGTCAGTTGTTACCGAAGTTATAGTTAATGGTAAAAGTCACAGAGTGGTAGATGAAAAGCTTTCCGAAACTAAGCTCAACATTCTATATGAGAAAATTGACAAGTTAATAATTGAAGTGGATGAATGGAAGATGTGCCACTAATTTAATAAGTCTTGTAATTTTCCCATTTTATCAACTACAACTTTTCCATCAATTTTCTTAAGTGTGCATGCTTCATTTTTGATGTCGTGTTCAAGAAATAAAATATATTTTTGTTCAACGGCTTCGTTAAAAAATATTTCTTTCTCCTTTAATGTCAATAGAGGTTGTGTATCATATCCCATGACATATGGAATGGGTATGTGGCCAACTGAAGGCAACAAGTCTGCAGTAAAAACTATTTTTTTGTTTTTATAACTTATTATAGGAATCATTTGTGATGCCGTATGTCCATTAAAGAATCTGACGTCAATTTTATCAAAAATTAGACCTTCAGTAATGAACTTTATTTGTTTTTTTTCATGAATTAAGGAAAAGTTTTCTTTAAGAAATGAGGCTCTCTCTCTATTATTAGGATTATTGGCTAACTCCCAATGAACTTTATTCGTTAGGTGTAGGGCGTTTTTAAACACAAGTTCTAGTGAGTTATTTTTTTTCATGATTGCTCCGCCGCAATGGTCAAAATGTAAGTGAGTAAAAAAAACATGTGTTATATCATCAGGGTTTACTCTTATTTTTTTTAAAGACTTCATTAAAGAATCTTCTCCGTGTAAATAATAATATTTAAAAAAATTCACACTTTGTTTATTGCCAATCCCAGTATCAAAAATTATTTTTTTATCGTCGAATTCGATTAAAAGACATCTTAATGCCCATGAACACATGTTATTTTCGTCTGGAGAGTTGGTTTTTGACCAAATTGATTTTGGTACTACACCAAACATCGCACCGCCATCAAGTTTAAAGTTTCCAGTTTCAATTACGTGTATTTTCATAATCGTAGTATATTGTATTACATTTATAATATACAAACATTTTCATGAAAAAAATGAAAATTCACTTTATAGCAATTGGTGGAGCTATTATGCATAGTTTAGCTATTGAGTTACATAAAATTGGCCACATAGTTTCAGGTTCAGATGATTGTATATATAATCCAGCAAAAACAAATTTAGAGAAACACAATCTTTTACCACAAAAAGAAGGCTGGAATCCAGAAGCCATTGACAATGAAATTGATCTAATAATTTTAGGAATGCACGCAAAAAAGGATAATCCTGAATTATTGAAGTCTAACAGTTTGGGATTGAAAGTTGTGTCATTTCCAGAATTTATTTACAATTATTCTAAAAATAAAAAAAGAGTAGTTATTTCAGGAAGCCACGGAAAAACTACAATATCATCCATGATAATTCACGTATTGAAGCACAGTAAAATAAATTGTGACTTTATAGTTGGAGCTAAAATTGACTTGATTGATAACTTAGTATGTTTGAATGAAAATAAAATTATTATTATTGAAGGAGATGAGTATTTGACATCCCCAGTTGATAAAAAGCCTAAGTTTTTACATTATCATCCACATATATTATTAATAAGCGGTATTGAGTGGGATCATGTGAATGTTTTTCCATCTTTTAATAGTTATTTAGGTGCGTTCCAAAATTTGACTGAGCAGAGCAAAAAAAGAAATGCTATGATTTTTTATTCTAAATCTGATAAAAATATTTTTGAACTTCTTAAAGGATACAAGTTTTGTAAGTCATATGAACACAAGGACTACATAATAAAAAGAAATAAGTTTGAAATTGTTTTAGAAGATAAAAATATTGCTTTGAATGTATTTGGAAAACATAATTTAGAAAATATCGAAGCAGCTAGATTAGTATGTTCTGAATTGGGAGTTGATAATAATTCTTTTTATAAATCAATAAAAAGTTTCAAGGGGGCAAGAAATAGATTAAAATTGCTTGCTAATTATGATAATAATAGCCTGGTTTACAGAGATTTCGCTCATTCACCATCAAAGGTCTTAGCTACTATTAATGCGGTCAAAGATATTTATCCAAAACGTTATTTAACATCTTGTATGGAATTACATACATCTAGTAGTTTTGATTTTAATTTTTTGAAACAATATTCAGATATTTTTAAAAATACTGAGGAATTATGGATTTATGTTGATCCAGAAAGAAATAAAAAGCTAGGTAGCAAAAAGATTACAAAAAAATTAATGTTTAGCTTAATAAATCATTCTCAGTTAGTTTTTATAGATAAAAAAGAGGTGTTAGTTGAAATGATAAATAGTTTTGAAAAAAAAGACAAAAACCTTTTATTGATGAGTTCCGGAAATTTCTCAAATATAAATTTAGAAATAGAACTTGAAAAAAATTAACTATTCATTGAGATTAAAAACTCCTCGTTATTAACAGTTCCCTCAAGACGATCTTTAATAAATTCCATTGCCTCTATAGGCTTCATATCCGCTAGGTGTTTTCTGAGGATCCACATTCTTTGCAATTTTTCTTTACTTATAAGTAAATCTTCTCTCCTAGTGCCTGAGCTTATTAAATCGATTGCTGGATAAATTCTTCTGTTTGAAATGCTTCTATCAAGCTGCATTTCCATATTCCCAGTACCTTTAAATTCTTCAAAAATAACTTCATCCATTTTTGACCCGGTTTCAACTAGTGCAGTTGCTATGATGGTTAACGAGCCACCGTTTTCAATATTTCTTGCTGAACCAAAAAATCTTTTGGGTTTGTGGAGTGCATTGGCATCAATTCCTCCAGAAAGTATCTTGCCTGATGCAGGAGCAACTGTATTGTATGCCCTTGCAAGTCTAGTAATAGAATCAAGTAGAATTACAACATCGTGACCACACTCAACCATTCTTTTTGCTTTTTCAAGAACTATATTAGCAACTCTTACATGTCGTTCAGCTGGTTCATCAAAAGTTGATGCAATTACTTCTCCAGATACAGTTCTCGCCATGTCTGTAACTTCTTCAGGTCTTTCATCAATTAATAGTACAAGTTGATAAACCTCAGGATGGTTGGCTGCAATTGCATTAGCAACTTCTTTTAGTAAAACTGTTTTTCCTGTTTTAGGTTGAGCCACAATTAACCCCCTTTGACCTTTTCCAATTGGGGAAAATAGGTCTATAAGTCTTGTCGAAATAGTTGAGTTTTTTTCAACAATTTTAAATTTTTCGTCAGGAAACAAAGGAGTTTTGTGTTCAAATGCAACCCTATCTCTTACAATTGAGGGTTCTAAATTATTTATTTTTATCACTCTGACTAATGGGAAATATTTTTCACCTTCTTTCGGTGGTCTAATTTCTCCAGTAACTGTGTCTCCAGTTTTTAATCCAAAAAGTTTTATTTGAGATTGTGAAACGTAAATATCATCCGGAGAATTTAGATAATTATAGTCGGAAGACCTTAGAAATCCATATCCATCAGGCATTTTTTCTAATACCCCCTCACCAATGACTTCATTTTCAAAATTATAATCAATTTCAGGTTTTGAATTGTTATGTGGTTTATCTTCAAATTTCTTTTTGCTGATAGTTTTTTTATTTTCAACAGTTTCGTTTTTTTTAACTTTCGTCATTTTTGGGGATTTTTTTTTGTCTTTATTAACTTCTTCTTGCTTTTTTACAGAGCTTCGACTTTTATCACTTGGTGATGTAGCTTGTTTGTCTAAGATTTGATAGATCAAGTCAATTTTTTTGATATTGGAAATATTATCAATTTCTAACTTCTTAGCTATCTCTTGAAGCTCTTGCAACTTTTTCTTTTTTAGTTCTAATATATCATACATAAATAAGGTACTTTTATTGCCGACAAAATTAATAACCTGTGTAGTAAAGGGGAAATCAAATGAGGCGTATTAGGATAATAGCAATGCAATAATACGATAATCTTTTAAATATTTACATATATTGTAAAAAAAATAAACATGATTCAGAGAATCCAAACAATTTATATGCTAACTGCTTCGTCATTGTTGTTATTGTGTTTTTACAGAATACCAATTGATTTTTGCATTTCAAATATTGAAAGCATTAACAATTTTTCCCCGACATACTTTTCAAAAAACATCTTTTACCTTTGTTTCACAATAGTGATTACATTTTTTAGTATTGTATCTTACAAAAATTTAAACAGACAAATAAAACTTAATTATCTGTTGATTTTCTCATCTGTTATCTTAATTTTAGTTGAAATTTTATTAAATAATGTACCAAGTTTAATTTTTAGTAATTTTGCTAGCTGTGAAAGGAACTGGACTATTTTAGTACTTTATTTTTTTTCAATAATATTTTACTTTCTTTCAATTAAAAATATCAAGAAAGATGACGAGTTGTTAAAATCAGTCAACAGACTGCGTTAATTGACTCCTGTTTCCAAGTTCAACTACTTTTATATCCAATATCTTTGATTCATCTATTTCAAGAGTAACAATAGTTTTCTTTTTATGAATCCCCTCAATTCCACACGATCCTGGGTTAATGAATATATGATCGTTAATTTTATCGTGTTTTATTTTAAGAATATGTGAATGACCAGTTATAACTATATTAGGTTTATAATCTTGTATCTGTTCTTTAAAATTTTTTACATAATTTCTAGGGGTACCTCCTATATGAGTCATTAAGACCTTTATTTTTTCACATTTAAATTTTTGAACTTTTGGGAATAATGTTCTTAATTTTAATCCATCAATGTTCCCATAAACTGCTCTTACCTTGAATGCAGATAAAAACTTTTCTATATCACTACTTTGTCCTATATCCCCTGCATGCCAAACCTCATCACAATTTTGTAAATATTTATAAATTTTTGAATCAATGTGTCCGTGAGTATCTGACAGAACTACTATTTTCCTCATTCTATTTTAGTAAATTTATTATATGAAATTAATTAATTCAATTAAATTACAAAGGTACGTGATTCACTTATCTTATTTTGGCTCAAATTATTCTGGTTGGCAAATTCAAAAGAATTCAAAGACCATTCAAGGTGAAATAATGATTTGTTTACAAAAAATATTAAATAATAATATAAATTTAATTGTAGGAGCAGGAAGAACTGACTCTGGTGTTCATGCAAAAAACTATTTTGCGCATTTTGATTATTGTGAGGAATTTTTAAGTGATTCCTTTCTATATAGTTTAAATAATATTTTACCAAATGACATTGTCATTCATTCTTTAAATAAAATTGATGAATGTTTTCATGCAAGATTTTCCCCTTCATCGCGACAATATCAATACATTATATCCTCAAAAAAAAATCCGTTTCTTACCAATCAAGTTTTTTTTTATTTTAAGAAACTAGATATAGATTTAATGAACAAAGGAGTTAAAAACCTTATTGGCAAGCACTGCTTTAAGGCATTTTCAAAAAAAAATGAAACAAATTATATTTGCGATGTAAAAAGTGCAGTTTGGAAAAAAAATAATGAAAAATTAATTTTTACTATCGAAGCCAATAGGTTTCTTCATAATATGGTAAGATGTATAGTTGGTACATCAATTAATCTGGGTAATCTAAAAATTAATTTAAATCAATTCATTGAAATTTTTAAAAGTCAAAACAGGCAAAATGCAGGATTTTCTGCACCATCTTCTGGTCTTTTTTTAACCAAAATAAATTATCCAAAAAAATTTAACATTGAAAATATTTGATTTTAAATTATTAAAAGAGCTAATAAGTTATCTAAAGGATCACTTGAAAATATTTATATTGGCTGTAATTGCATCTGTCTTATTAGGCATATTTTCTACATCAAGACCTTTGCTTATTCAACATGCATTTGATAATTATATTTTATTTGATAATTCCTCCGGATTTTTAAACATTATTATATTGATTTTCGTGTGTATTTTGTTTGAGTCTGGACTTCAGTTTTATTTCATTTTTCAATCAAATTTTCTAGCGCAAACAATAATTAAAAAAATTAGAGTTAGAATATTTTCAAAACTAATAAACTTCCCAGTAAGTTTTTTTGACAAAAGCCCTACCGGTCAACTTATAACAAGAGTTATTTCTGATATTGAAGCCATTTCCTCCGTTTTTTCACAGGGACTTTTAGTAGTTTTTGGAGATACTTTTAAAATGATTTTAGTTGTTATTTGTATGTTTTTCATAAGTTGGCAATTGGCTCTTATAAGTCTAATATGTCTTCCAATATTAATAATTTCTACTTCAATATTTCAAAAATACATGAAGAAAGCTTTCATTGATGTGAGGAAATACATCTCAAAAATTAATGTTTTTGTTTTTGAAAACATTATAGGTATGAGTATTATCCAATTATTCGCCAAGGAACAAGTTGTTTTTGAGAAATTTAAAATACTTAACTCTCATCATCGTGATTCACATATTAAAACTGTTTTATATTTTTCAATTTTTTTACCCATAGTTGATGTATGTTCTGCAATTGCAATGGGATTGATTGTTTGGTACGGTTCAATCAACATAATTACTGTCAATACAATTTCTGTAGGTGACATGATTGCATTTATTTTACTTATTAACATGTTGTATAGACCGCTTAGGTCTATCGCTGATAAGTTCAATGTTTTACAGATGGGAATCGTTGCGTCTTCACGAGTTTTTGAAATTATAAATACATCTGTTACCGTTGATGAGATTACGGATTTTAAAACAATTAAAACAATTTCAAATGGTAAAATATCGTTTGAAAATGTAAAATTCTACTACAAAAAAAATGAGAACGTATTAAATGGTTTAAGTTTTGATATTGAAAAAAATAAAACTCTCGCTATAGTTGGTCCCACAGGCTCTGGTAAAACAACAATAATTAATCTCTTTATGCGATGGTATCAAATTCAATCAGGATCAATTAAAATTGATGAAATTAACATAGAGAATTATGATACAACTGAACTCAGAAAAAATATTGGAGTTGTTTTACAAGACTCTTTCTTCTTATCTGATACATTGATGAACAATATTAAATTTTATAGAAAAATTGATGACAATACAGTTTACAAAGCCGTTAAAAAAATTGGTTTAGAGTCCTTTATAAACAAGTTCCCTGACAAGTATAATTACATGATTGGTGAAAGAGGTGCTGGTTTATCTGTGGGAGAAAAACAATTAATTTCTTTTTTGAGAACTTATATTACAGACCCTTCCTACTTAATTTTAGACGAGGCTACCTCATCAATGGACCCGCAAACTGAAATTTTGATTCAAAAGTCTATAAAAAAACTAACTCAAAATAGAACTTCAATTATTATTGCCCACAGACTTTCAACAATAATGAATGTTAATAAAATAATTGTTTTAGAAAATGGCAGAGTAACAGAGTCAGGTTCTCACGATGAACTAATACAAAACAAAGGGAAGTACGCAGATTATTTTTATCAGCAGTTTATTGACTAGAATATTCATTTCTAAGAGCAGTTCCTGTAAATGAATTTACATCAGCTAATTTTTCAGGTGTTCCATTAAATATGATTTTACCACCTTTATCTCCACCTTCTGGCCCCATATCAATCACCCAATCAACATTTTTTATTACATCAATGTTATGTTCTACGACAATCACTGTATTGCCATTTTGGACTAATTTGTCAAGTGCTTTTATTAGAATTTCAACATCGTAAAAATGAAGACCCTTGGTTGGTTCATCAAAAATTAAAATTGATTTTTCATTCTTCTCTGACAAAAAATGTGCTAGTTTTAGTCTTTGTAACTCTCCTGAACTCATTGTATTAATTGTTTGCCCCATTTTTAAATAACCAAGTCCAACATCAATCAATGGATTAAGTTTTTTAGCAATATTTATATGATCATATTTATTAAAGAAATCATATCCTTCACTCACTGTTAGATTAAGTATTTCATAAATATTCTTATCGTATAGTTTTACTTTGAGTATTTCATTATTATATCTTTTGCCATTACAGACTTCGCAACCTATTTTTATGTCAGATAGAAATTGCATTTCAATAATGACAAACCCTTGCCCTTTACAATTTTCACATCTTCCGCCATCTACGTTGAAAGAAAAGTGCTTGGATGTAAATCCTTGTGTTTTTGAATATGGTAAAGCAGCAAAAAGAGCTCTAATATTGTCAAACGAGTTAATGTATGTTATTGCAGTAGATTTTGAACTTTTTTTGATTGAATCTTGATCAACATAACTAACATCTTGAATTTCATCATAAAGTGGAGACTCGATAGATTCACAGTTGGGTTTTTTATATGAGAAGTCCTTTAATTTACGTTTTAATGCGGGAAGAAAAATATCTTTTATCAATGTGCTTTTACCAGAACCACTAACTCCAGTTACAGCTGTGATTAATTTAGTTGGTATTTTTACATCAACGTTTTTTAAGTTGTTCATATTGATTCCGCAAATAGTTATGAAATTATCAGGAGTTCTAATATTAGATGAACGAACTATAGATCTTTTATTTTTAATATAGTCTAGTGTCATAGAACTTATATTATCAGATTTTCTATTACCAGAATAAATAATATTTCCACCCCTTGCTCCAGCATAGGGACCAATATCAATTATGTGGTCAGCTGATTGAATTATCTCCTTGTCATGTTCTACTATTATTAAAGTGTTTCCTAGATCTCTAAGTTTTTTTAAAATTTTCAATAACTTTTGAGTATCTCTTGAGTGTAAGCCGACACTAGGTTCATCTAGTACATAAATTGAACCCTCAAGCACACTACCTATGGCCTTTGCTATGTGTATTCTTTGACTTTCACCGCCAGACAAGGTACTTGACTTTCTATTGATAGTTAAATAACCTAAACCTAAATCTACCAAAGAATTTAGTCTTGATAAAATTTCCTTTTTAATCCTTTCTACTACCTTATTTTTATTAAAACCATAGTCAATTTGTTTTATAAAATCTAGTAACTCTATGATACTAAGTTTAACAATATCTTCAATATTTTTATTCTTTAAATAAATGTGTTTGACTGATTGATTTAATCTACTACCGTTACATTCATTACATATTGATAGACCTCTATACCTCGATAACATAACTCTATATTGAATTTTGTAAGATTTTCGTTTAAGAAAATCAAAAAAACTATTCAATCCTTTTATTTTTTTTTCTCCATTCCAAATTATATTTTTTTGCTCTTTAGTTAATTCGCAGTATTTTTTGTGAATTGGAAAGTTTATATTTTTTAGATTTTCAATGAACTCATTTTTTCTTCTTTGCATCCCAGAACTAATCCACGGATGAATTGCATTGTTTGAAATGCTTAAATTTTTATCAGGAATTACTTTATTTTCGTCGATGTCAATTACATCTCCATGTCCTTTGCATTTTACACATGCACCATATGGATTGTTAAAATTAAACAATGATTGTGATGGTTTTTCAAAAACTAAATCATTTTCCATCATATGATTATTGAAGTTTTTTTTTATGTTGCAATCAGAGTCGAATATTGATAAAAATCCTTTACCAATATCCAATCCATTATCATAAGTCTCTTTTAATACATATATAAAATCTTTATTATCTTTTACAACTAGTCTGTTTATAACAATAAAGACTTTCTCAGATTTTTCTTTGAAATCAGAGATATTAATAATTTTATTATTGTAAATAATTTTTGAGTATCCACGTTTATGAAAATAATTAATTCTCTCATATTCAATTGGTGAGGCGACAATAAACTTTGTATTTGATTTTAAATTCATTATGTAGTTCTGAAAAGAAATAAAGGACAAAGGTTCTATAATATTTTTACTTACTGGAGAAATTACAACTCCCAACTGTTCAAATAATAGACATAGATAATGGTAAATTTCGGTTGATGTGCCAACAGTTGATCTGGGGTTATTATTTGTTGTTTTATTCTCTAGAGCAATTGCAGGTGATAAACCACTTATACTGTCAAATTCAGGTTTTTGATGATTTTTTAAAAATTGTCTGGCATAAGAAGATAAACTTTCAATATATCTTCTTTGAGCTTCAGCAAATATGGTGTCATATGCAAGTGTAGATTTACCGGATCCAGAAACCCCAGTGACAACAATTATTTTATTTTTTGGTATTTTGAGTGATATATTTTTTAAATTATTTAATCTAGCACCTTTAATAACTATTTCGTTGTTTTTTTTCATTATGTCGCAAAATGTAAGTAAATTTTTTCACCAATAATATAGCCCAAGCTCAACAGAAGAGGATATATTAAAAATAACCAAATTAAGTCCAATAATTTTAGTGTTTTAAATCCCTTTTCAGAAACAGTTTCAAAAAACATATACCAAGTAGTCAATGAGATACAGTTAGCAATTATGTTAGATATAATTGCAGTAATTAAAATAGAATATCCAATTATTAAATATTTCAAAATCATGATTTTCAAATTTATTAATTAAATTATTTGAAACGAAATATTCTCATGCATTAAATATTTTTTGTAAATTTACGATATAACCAATAATCAAGCCTATAGATATATAATTACTTATTTAAAAAAAATTAAAATAAGAATTATGTCTATTAAAGTAAAATCCGACGAACAACTCATTTCGTCCTACCTCGCTGGTTCAGAAAAATCACTCAATATTGTAATAAATCGTCACAGAAGTCGACTTCTTTATTTCATCGTATCCAAAGTAAATGACATTTCGCTCGCCGAAGATATTTTTCAAGACACATACATAAAGGTAATTAATACCTTAAAGAGGGGCATGTATAATGAACAAGGTAAATTTATATCATGGGTAACAAGAATTGCTCATAACCTCATAATTGATTATTATCGAAAAATCAAAAAAAATAAATTTGTCAGATCTAATGAGTCTTACAATATATTTGATTTTGTTTCTGACACTGAACAAAGTAAAGAAGATTTAATGATTAATGAAAGAATTAGTTCCGAACTTAAACTTTTGATAAATTATCTTCCAGAAAATCAAAAAAATGTTCTTAAAATGCGATTCTATTCAAACATGAGTTTTGCTGAAATTGCAGAAAGCCAAAACTTAAGTATTAATACTGCCTTAGGAAGAATGCGATATGCACTAATCAATCTCAGAAAAATTATCAAGTCCAAACAATTGTCAATAGACATTTAGCTCAGTAACAATAAATCCTTTGTATTTTCGTTTTTTAAAAAAAATGCCTATGGATAAATCTACTTTTGCTAATAAAAAAAATCTTAATCGTCTTTTAGATCTAGTTGATCAACAAATTAATATTTTGGACTTAAAAATCTGTGAACAAGAAATTATTAATAACAATTATAAATTAACTTCTTATTCTCAATCTCTTTTTTTAGATTGCAATGGTAATGTTATTTTACTTAACTAACTAATGAAAAAAAAAGATAAAGTTTCTTTCATTGTTAATACTTTAGAGAGTCTTTATGGCGAACCGGAAATCCCCCTAAAACACAAAGACCCTTACACTCTTCTTATTGCTGTTCTTCTATCTGCCCAGTGTACTGACGAAAGAGTTAACAAAGTAACACCAAAATTATTTACTCTTGCTGATAACCCGATTACAATGTCCAATCTCCCGGTTTCAAAAATTCAAGAAATTATTAGACCCTGCGGACTGTCACAAACTAAATCAAAAGCAATAAGTACATTATCGAAAAAATTGGTTAAGTATCATGATAATAAAGTACCTAATAGTTTGGAAAAACTTGAAGCTTTTCCAGGAGTTGGACACAAGACTGCTTCAGTGGTTTTGGCACAAGCATTTGGTATTTCTACATTTCCAGTTGATACTCACATCCATCGCTTATCATACAGATGGTGTATTTCTACTGGCAAAAGTGTAAAAAGGACAGAGGAAGATTGTAAAAAATTTTATCCAAAAAACTTATGGAACAAACTTCATTTACAAATAATTTACTTTGGCAGAGAATTTTGTCCAGCTCGCGCTCATAATCCGAACAAATGTCCAATTTGTAAAATTATTGGAAGAAAATCAATGTTTAAATGAATTTAGTTTATTGATTTTATTAAATTTACTTGTATAAATATTTTTTCATGACACACTTAAAAGTAGGGGATAAATCGCCATCTTTTTCAGGACTTAATCAGGATTCCGTCATTGTTACCAACGACGATTTTTTGAATAAAAAATTAATAATTTTTTTTTACCCAAAAGATAATACCCCTGGCTGTACAGCCGAATCTTGTAATCTTTCTAATAATTATGAAGAGTTGTTAGACCAAGGATTTGATGTTGTTGGTGTAAGTCCTGACAGTGTAAATTCTCATATTAAATTTAAATCTAAGTATAATCTGAAATTTAATTTAATTGCGGATGTCGAAAAAAAAATGTCAAAATTGTTTGGCGTATATGGACCCAAAAAATTTATGGGTCGTGAATATGACGGAATACATAGAACAACCTTTGTTATTGGTGAAGGAGGATTGATTGAAAAAATTTTTTCAAAAGTCGACACAAAAAATCATGCTCAACAAATATTAGAATCTTATAAATCGGAATAAAATGGGAAAAGAATTAGACGCAAAACATAAGGCATTGGCGCTTACGATGGAAAAAATTGATAAAACTTATGGTAAGGGAACCATAATGAAATTAGGAGATGCACCAATAATTGACGTTGAATCAATATCAACCGGGTCGATTGGAATTGATTTAGCACTTGGAGTTGGAGGACTTCCTAAAGGCAGAGTCATTGAAATATTTGGTCCTGAATCATCCGGAAAAACTACATTGACATTGCATGCAATTGCTGAAGCTCAAAAAAAAGGTGGGATTGCAGCTTTTATTGACGCCGAACATGCATTTGACCGATTTTATGCAAAAAAGCTTGGAGTTGACATTGACAATTTACTTATTTCTCAGCCTGATTGTGGTGAACAAGCTCTAGAAATAGCTGATAATCTGATAAGGTCTGCCGCTATTGATATTCTTGTTATTGATTCTGTAGCTGCATTAACTCCAAAGAGTGAAATCGAAGGCGAAATGGGTGATTCAAAGTTGGGTCTACAAGCTAGGTTAATGTCGCAAGCTTTGAGAAAAATGACTGCTACAATAAGTAAGTCCGGTTGCATTTGTATTTTTATCAATCAACTTAGAGAAAAGATTGGAGTAATGTTTGGTAACCCAGAGACAACAACTGGGGGTAATGCATTAAAGTTTTATTCATCCGTACGTATTGATATCAGACGCAGCACTCAGATTAAGGATGGTGACTCAACAATTGGTAATAGAACAAGAGTTAAAATTGTAAAAAATAAAGTAGCTCCGCCTTTTAGAAATGCACAATTTGATATAATGTATGGTGAGGGAATATCAAAGACTGGAGAAATAATCGATCTCGGAGTTGAACATGGAATAATTTCAAAAAGTGGCTCATGGTTTAGCTATGAAGGAGCAAAGTTAGGACAAGGCCGAGAATCTGTTAGATCTATTTTAAAGGATAATCCTGAATTATTAACAGAAATTGAAAACAAGATTAAGCTGAAATATAGCTAAAAATGAAGTTTTTTTTTTTTTTCATTATTTTAATAATTTACAGCTGTCAAATTAATTCAACAAAAAATCATCAATCACCAATTGATTCATTGAATGTTGTATTGACTAACGACCCAAACGATGTTGATGCCTTAGTTCAAAAATCAAAGATTCTTTTTGAAAGTGGAAATTATATCGAAGCAAAAAATGTAATTGATAAAGCTTATAAAATTTTTAAGAATGACATGAGTGTTCTCTTATTGAGAGGTGAAATCTATTTTAAATTAAACAAAACAAGCATTTCTAAGAAATCATGGGAGAGATGTATTTCTAATGACCCAAATAACATTCCGTGTCGTGAAAAGCTAACAAATTTGTACTGTCTAGTAAGAGACAAGGATTGTCTAAATATGATTGACACACTTTCAAAAATTAATCAAGGAATGATTTCTTTTGATTTAATTTCACACCTTAGAGAATTAAAAAAGTATGCAAAGTCAATTAAATTTTTAGAAGCCCACTTAGAAGAAAAACCGAATTCAAGAGAGGCACTTTCCCTTTTATCATTAATTCACAGTGACACTACTCTTAACAACGATTATTATGATGAGGAGTTAGCTGAAATATATTTTAAGAAAATTATTGAATTATACCCTGACTACTTTCAGGTTTATTACAATTATGGTATGTTTTATCAAAATAAAAATGATTTTAGTGAGGCAGTTAAAATTTATAAGGTTGGTGCTGAAATCGACAATGAATCAAAATATATCAACTATAACATTGGTTTTTGTTTGTTGCAATTGGAATTATATGATGAGTCAGTTAGTTATTTTACTAGGTCAATTGAAATAGATAATAGCTTTTTACTAGCTTTTCACGGAAGAGCTTATGCCTATACCCTAAATAAAGAATATGATTTGGCAGACGCTGATTGGAAAAACTGTTTAATGCTTAATCCTTCATATATCCCCGCATTGGAGGGACTTAGTGAATAAACAATTACTTTACTTTATCTACAATAGATTTGAAGATATCTTTGTGATTCATCGCAAGGTCAGCTAATACTTTCCTGTTGAGAGATATATCATTTTTCTTTAGCAAGCCCATAAATTGTGAGTATGACAGACCATATTCTCTGACTCCAGCATTAATTCTTTGTATCCAAAGTGCTCGGAAATTTCTTTTATTTACTTTTCTGTCTCTGTAGGAATATGATAATGCTTTTTCAACAGCATTTTTAGCTACGGTGAAAACGTTTTTTCTTCTACCAAAGTAGCCTTTAGCTTGTTTTAGAATTTTTTTTCTCCTTGCTTTCGCAGCAACGGAATTGACTGATCTAGGCATAATTTTTTTTTTTTTGCAAATAGTGATACTAAGATACTTAAGACTATTTACACGGTTATAAACTCTATTTCATTGATAATTGTTGTTTAACGTTCTTCATATCTGACTTATCAACGAGTCCAGTATTTGTTAAACGACGTTTTTGTTTTGTGCTTTTCTTTGTTAATATATGGCTCTTGAATGCATGTTTCCTTTTAATTTTGCCTGAACTGGTAACGGAAAATCTTTTTTTCGCACTCGAATTAGTTTTCATTTTTGGCATAGCAGTATATTTATTTTTTTAACATTGGTGATAATAACATTATCATTCTTTTCCCCTCTAGCTTAGGCAATTGATCAACTTTTGCTTTTTCTTCAAGGTCTTGAGCTAATTTTAATAATAAAATTTCACCGCGGTCCTTGTGAATAATGGATCTTCCTTTAAAAAATACGTAAGCTTTCAATTTGCATCCGTCATCAATAAATTTTGTAGCATGATTTAATTTAAAATTGTAATCATGTGTGTCAGTATTAGGTCCAAATCTTATTTCTTTCATAACTACTTTAGCAGTTTTAGATTTGATTTCCTTTTGCTTTTTCTTTTGTGAATAAAGAAACTTGTTGTAGTTTATAATTTTACAAACAGGTGGATCAGATTTAGATGATATTTCTACAAGATCTAGTCCTAGGTTGCTTGCAATCTTCAAGCCTTCATCTTTTGTGCAGACTTTAGGTTCTACGTTGTCTCCCACTAGTCTGATTGTACTAGCTAAAATAAAGTTATTTATTTTGTGGGGGTTTTCTTTCTTTATTCTCCAAGGTTTTTTTCCCTTATTTCTTTTTCTTATTGCTATAGCTATTAAGTTTTATAATTAATTATTTTCATTGAGTTCTTTTTCAACGTTTAATTGAATCATCTGTACAAGTTGTTCAATACTCATTTTACCCAAATCTTCACCTCCATTTTTTCTAACAGAAAGTGAATTATTTTTTATTTCATCATCGCCAACAATTATGATTAAAGGTATCCTGTCTTTTTCAGCATCTCTTACTTTTCTACCTGTTGTTTCATTTCTGTCATCAATGTGACCGCGAATATCGTATTTTTTTAGTGATTTTAAAAGTTTTTTACAGTAATCATTATGTTTTTTACTAATTGGAAGAATAATTAACTGGTTGGGTGTAAGCCAAAGAGGAAAATTCCCTCCGTTATGTTCAATTAAAAGAGCAATAAATCTTTCAAGAGATCCAAATGGTGCACGATGAATCATAACTGGTTGGTGCATTTTGTCATCGGCGCCCTTATATTTTAAATCAAATCGCTCAGGTAAGTTATAGTCAATTTGTATTGTCCCGAGTTGCCACTTTCTACCCAATGCATCTTTAATCATAAAATCAAGTTTAGGTCCATAGAATGCAGCTTCACCATATTCAATAGTTGTCTTGATATTTTTATTATTTGCAGCTTCTATAATGGCTTTTTCAGACAATTGCCAGTTTTCATCACTTCCAATATATTTTTTTTTGTCTTTTTGGTCTCTGAGAGAAATTTGAGCTACATAGTCATTGAATCCCATTGCTTTTAGAATGTAAAGAACCAAATCAATCACTTTTTCAAATTCTTCTTGAACTTGGTTTTGAGAAACAAAGATGTGTGCATCATCTTGAGTAAAACCACGAACTCTTGTTAAACCGTGAAGTTCGCCACTTTTTTCATATCTATAAACAGTTCCAAATTCAGCTAATCTTATAGGTAAATCTTTGTATGACCTTGGTTGTGATTTGAATATTTCACAGTGATGAGGACAGTTCATGGGTTTTAAAAAAAACTCTTCGTTCTCATTGGGTGTTTGAATGGGTTTAAATGAGTCCTCTCCGTATTTATCATAGTGTCCAGAACATACATAAAGCTCTTTAGCTCCAATATGTGGAGTAATAACTGGCTCATAACCACGATCCATCTGAGTTTTTTTCATAAAATCAATTAACCTGTCTCTAAGAATTGCTCCTTTTGGGAGCCAGAGTGGGAGTCCCTGACCAACTTTATTTGAAAATGTGAAAAGGCCCATATTTTTACCAATAAGTCTGTGGTCTCTTTTTTTCGCTTCTTCATATTTTAACAAATATTCGTCAAGTAATTTTTTTTTGGGAAAAGATATTCCATAAATTCTAGTTAATTGTTTGTTTTTTTCACTTCCTCTCCAGTAAGCACCAGCAACATTAATCAATTTGAATGACTTAATAAATCCAGTATGGGGAATATGTGGTCCTTTACATAGGTCTGTAAAGTTACCTTGTTTGTAAAAAGTGATGTTATTTTCATTTAGATCTTCAATGAGTTCTAATTTGTATTGATTTTTTTTTTGATTAAAGAAATTTAGTGCATATTCTTTTGAAACTTCACTTCTAATGAAGGAACTTTTTGTTTTTGCTAGTTCAATTATTTTACTTTCAATTCTCAAAAAATCCTCTGAAGAAAAAGAAACGTTTTCGGGAAACTCGATGTCATAGTAGAAACCATTTTCAATAGGAGGACCTATTGCAAATTTTACATTTGGATAGTAGAATTGTATGGCTTCTGCAAGTAAATGCGCGCTGGAGTGCCAGAAGACAGATTTACCTTCATCATCATTCCAAGTTAAAAGTTCAAATTTGACAGTTTTATCTGACTCGATTACCTTATTTAAGTCGGTAATTTGATTATCAATTTTTGCTGCCAGAGCATTTCTAGACAAACCTTCACTTATGCTTTTTGCTATGTCATATGGACTTGTTCCTTTGGGAAATTGTTTTACAGTCTGATCAGGAAATTCAACACTTATCATGTATGATTAATTTAATTGATAAATATAATTATTTTTTGTAATTGAATCATGTTTGAATAACTCCTGTTTTGAAAGTATCTATTTTCCTTTTATTTGAAATTTCGATGCCCTTGGAAATATATAGTCTTGTTTCACCAGGATCAATAATTTCATCAACCCATAATCTTGATGCAGCATAGTATGGACTCATTTGTGATTCATAATTGTCATTAACTTCTTTATAAATTTTTTCTTTGATTTCCTTGGTTAATGATTTACCATCTTTTTTGTATTTCTTTTCTTCTAATTTAGCCAAGACAGTAGCTGCTTGTTCCCCCCCCATCACAGCTATCTTAGCAGTTGGCCAGGCAAGAATCAGGTCAGGGTCGTATGCTTTGCCACACATAGCATAATTTCCTGCCCCAAATGAGTTGCCAATTATGACAGTAAATTTTGGAACAACTGAGTTTGCCATTGCATTTACCATTTTAGCTCCATCTTTGATTATGCCGTTATGTTCAGCTTTTGATCCTACCATGAAGCCATTGACGTCTTGAAGAAATAATATTGGAATCCCTTTTTGATTACAATTCATTATAAATCTAGCTGCTTTGTCGGCAGAGTCAGAGTATATGACACCCCCGAGTTGCATTTCACCCTTACTGTTTTTTACAATTTTTCTTTGATTTGCTACAATCCCGATTGCCCATCCGTCTATCCTTGCATATCCACATACAATTGTTTTTCCATAAGTTGATTTATATTCTCGAAAAAAACTATCATCAACCAGTCCTTCTATTATTTTTTTAATTTCATATGGTTCGTTTCGTTTTTTTGGAAAATGCCCATAAATATCTTCAATATTTGATTTGGGACTAACAGATTTTATTCTGGATATTCCTGCATTATCATTTTTTTTTAGTAACGAAATTAAGTCTCTTATTAAATTGATTGCGTCTTTATCGTCCTCACATTTATAGTCAGTAACACCAGAAATATCACAATGTGTATTAGCTCCGCCCAGTTCTTCATTGTTTATGTTTTCACCTATTGCTGCGTTTACTAAGTGTGAGCCGGCCAAAAATACACTACCAGTACCTTTAACAATCAAAGCTTCATCACTCATTATAGGAAGATATGCCCCTCCTGCGACGCAACTTCCCATTATAGCCGAGATTTGGGTTATACCAAGTGCAGATATCTTAGCATTATTTCTAAATTGCCTACCAAAATGATTCTTGTCAGCAAATACTTCAGATTGTAAAGGTAGGAAAACACCAGCACTATCAACTAAATAAATGATTGGTGTATTTGTATTTATTGATATTTCTTGTGCTCTTAAATTTTTTTTTGCCGTCATAGGAAACCATGCTCCAGACTTAACAGTCGAATCGTTTGCAACGACAATACAATTTCTTTCATTTATTTCACCAATCATTACTATAACACCCGCACACGGACATCCCCCATACTCATCATACAGGTCGTTAGCCGCAAATGAACCAATTTCGATCAACTTTGAATCTTTATCAAATAGGGCTGTTAATCTTTCTCTGGCAGTCATTTTTCCTTTTTTATGTTGTTTTTCAATATTTTCAACACCCCCGCCCAGCTCTATAATCTGCTTCTTTTGTTTTAATGTTGAAATTAAAATTTTCATATTATCTTCATTGATATTATAAGAAATATTCTGGGGTTTTTCCATATTCACTGTTTTTGTTTAATTTGTGATAAATTATTTATGTATCCCTCTGATTCTGGACCTAAATTAAAAATTAAATCTAAAATACTTAAATTAGACTTGAATTTATTTCCAAATACTTGTGGGTAATCGTTAAAATTATAATTAATTTTTTTGGTCCTGTAATCACCAAATTTTTTTGGATAGTTTTTCACATATTCATTGGTATTTCTCAATTCAGTTTTGATATTAAGAATGTCTTTAAAATAATTTAAAATTTCATTATTTAAGTCAATCAGAAATTTATGTTTTCTTTCAATAATTTTTTTTATGTCATCAAAGTAGTAAATGAAATATGGAGCCGATCCGTAAGCTGACCTAATGCTCATCAAATGTTTTTTTTGCCAAATTAGGTCTGCTATTTCTACATTTTTCATGATGTATTTTGTATTTTTTTTGACGGGAACAGTTAGCAATATTGAACCGTTGGCACTCAAAATTTTCGTGCGATTTCTCTCACTATGTCTTTGAAACGAATCGTGAATTTCAATGAAAACAGTCTCTGATGAATAAAAATTTTTGAAGTAACTAATTTTTGGAAAATAAGATGATATTAGTACTTTATTCATATTATCTTTTGAGCAACCTCTTGATAAGCTTATTTTTTCTAATATTTATTAAAATCATAAAAATAACAAAGTGAATAAAATATGATTTTTCAGGATTCTTCATTGTAGTAAATAATTTTTTCCATCTAATAATTTCTAATTTTCCAATGATACCTCTTTTATTTAAGGCATTATAATTTAGACTTAGCCAAGTAAATATTGGTTTTCCAACAATGTGATTTTCGGGTACGAAACCCCAAACTCTAGAGTCTTCGGAATTATGTCTATTATCTCCCATCATCCAGTAATAATTCATTTTTATTTCGTAAGTATCGGTAGGTATTTCGTTAATAATAAACTTGTTATTTTCTATCAATAATGAGTTATTCTCGTAGTCAGTTATTATCTTTTTATAAAAATGAATGTTTAGGCTATCTAGCTTTATTTTATCACCTTTCTTAGGAATATATATTGGCCCAAAATTATTATTATTCCAATTATTTTTTAACTCTTTGGGAAAGAAACTAGATTGGTTTTCTTGTTCATATATGACAAACAATTTTTTAAGTTTCTTTTCAAGAACTCTTTTTTCATTTTCTGTAACAAAAATTATATACTCACCAGTACTAATGATAGGATTATTTTTCTTGATTTTATTTTTTTGATGGATTTTTAGTACTTGAACATAATTTCCAGTTCTGTATTTTCCGTAAGATTCGATATCGTTTTGAATAAGTATTTCTTCGAGTCTTGATAGATGTTTAGTACTTAATGTTTCTTGATTAACTGGTTTAATCCAATACTGATACTGTAATTTAATTTCGTTGGAATTTTTAGTTTCTTGTGAGTTTATGTATATTTTTTTATCAATGCAACTAATCGTGTCCCCAGCGATACCAACACATCTTTTAACATAGTTCATTTTTTTGTCAAATGGAATATTTTCAATTAACGTGTCAACTGGAAAATTGAATACAACTATGTCATTATTTTTAACTTTCTGAAAACCGGGAAGCCTGTTGTAACCTAGTTGAACTATCTTTGAGTAAGACGGAGTATTCGTTGTACCGGGAATTTTTTGGTGCATGAATGGTAAAAATATCGGAGTATTTGGGATGTTGGCACCATAGTTAATTTTACTTACCAATAGAAAGTCTCCAACCAACATGCTTTTTTCCATTGAAGATGTTGGAATTGTAAAGGGTTGTATAAAAAAAACGTGAATTAAAGTAGCAGCAATTATTGCAAATGTTATGGCCTCCTCCCATTCATCGTTTTTAGAAATTTTCTTTGATTTCTTTTCTTGGTTTGGCCAATTAATAAACTTAAAATAATAATAATCAAGAAAAAAATAAATTGCAAAGTATAACCATTTTATCCAATTGGTATCTGTTAAATTGATAATGATTGTCAATGCAACAGAGTAGAGAATAATATAAGAGAAGCAGTTTAAAAATTTTCTTCTGTAATCTAGATTTTTAATAATTCTCAAAATGAATAAAGAAAATAATTTTACAAAGACATATGAGAGATAGATAATTACAAGAAAAATAAAAAATTGTTTAACGATTTGAGTTGAAAATATAAAGTTTAAAATAAGTCCAGTACCAAGGATACCAAATATTATATTCTTAACTTTTATTTTCCTTTTAATTATTAGAAAAAGCGATAAACAAAATGTTAGTAATGAAAAAATAAACATGATAAATTAATTTTTAATTATATCAGACATATGAAATATCCCTTTTTTATTACAAATAAATTCAGCAGCCAAAATAGCTCCTTTAGCGAAGATATTTCTGTTTAAAGCTCTATGTTTTAAAGAAATTATTTCATTTTCGTAAATATACTTAATTTCGTGATCACCAATGACATTACCCCTTCTAATTGACTTAATCTTTGTTGGGCGGGCATTTTGCATACTTAAAATTTTATCTTCTATTAGAAGTGCTGTGCCACTCGGTTTGTCTTTTTTTGATAGATGGTGCGTTTCTATGATTTCAATTTTATATTTATTTTTATACGAATCTGATGCAATTTTTTGGACGGATTCTAGAAATATATTTAATCCAAGGCTAAAATTTTCTGAAAAAAGAAATGCGGCTGAGTTTTCCAAGCATATTTTTTTTGCTTCCTCCAATTTTTGAGTCCAACCCGTTGTTCCTGAAATAACTCTGGCTCCTAGATTAAGACAAAAAGATATGTTCTTGAATGCGTTTTTAGGATTTGAAAATTCGATTATTACGTCGCACTTTGAAACATTTGTTTTATTTAATTCACTTAAATTTTTTGAATTGATTTTAAATATAATTTTGTAACCTTTGTTGGTAGAAATTTTCTCAATTGCTTTTCCCATCTTGCCATATCCAATTATACCTATTTTCATTTAAAAATTATATTTTAATTCGAAATTTATTAATTTATTTAATTCTGAATTACTTTCAAAATCTAAATTTAGAGATAAATTATCATTAAGATTATACTCTTTCAAATGATTGTCAACTGAAGCATCAATGACATTCAGTATGTAAAAAGCTAAAATTAATATCCCGTTAAGATCTCGCTTTTTCCTGTGGTAATCACGAAGGGTAAGTAAATTATTGTTGCTGAGATTAGTGAACTGAGTGGGAACGTTGTTTTCATCATTTGTCCTTAGAAAATATTCTGAACTGTATTTATTAAAGTCATTGTTATTTTTTACAAAAAAATATGTGCATGTCCCAATTGCTGAATAAATTACAGGGACTTTCCATAATTTTTTATTTTTTATTTGTCCGAGTCCAGGTACAACAGCAGACATTAATGCGGGAGTCGCTAAATTTTTGTTTTCTTTTTTTAAATTTTGAGATAAAACTAAGTTAATTGAAAAAAAAAATAAAAGAAAAAAAATATGACTAACCAGAGTAAAGGATTTTAATAATTTCATTTAAATTTTTTTCGGAATTAAAGGGGATTTCGATCCTGCCACTTCCATTTTTTTTTATTCTAAGACTTACTTTTTTATTAAAAAATGTCGATAAATTATTTTCCATTTTCAGAAAATTATTTGATAAATTAATATTTAAAGTCTTTGATGTTTTTTTTGTTCTAATATTTTTGTGTCTTGAAATTTTTTCTGTTTCTCGAACAGTCAAATTTTGTTCAACAATTAATTTATATATTTCAAGTTGTTCTTCATGGTTTGTAACATTTATCATTGCTTTGGCATGACCTAGGCTAATTATTTTGTCCCTAAGACCAGCTTGAACAATAGGATCAAGTTTTAATAAACGAATATAATTTGAAATCGAAGAGCGACTTTTACCTAATTTTTTACCTAATTTTTCGTGACTCATGTTGTGGTCAAAGATTAAGTTTTTAAAACTTATGGCAATATCAATGGGATCGAGGTTTTCACGTTGAATATTTTCCACAAGAGCTATTGCTAGCATATTTTTATCTTGGACATTTTTAATGAAGACAGGTATTTTTTTTATTCCGATTGATTTGACGGCTAAAAGTCTTCTCTCGCCTGAAATCAGTTCATATTTGTTCTGATTTGATTTCCGGACTGTTATTGGTTGAATCAGCCCATATGTTTTGATTGATGAGGCAAGCTCTTTAATTTCATTATTACTAAAATTACTTCTGGGTTGATAAGGATTTCTAGTTATTACGTCTAAGCTTAATTCAGTTATATTATTTAATTTAGTTTGAGTATTGAATATCGAGGCTAGCCCTCTGCCAAGTCTATTTTTAGAATCCATTTTGTGTTTGAATTTTATTTAGATTTTTATTAATAAATTCCTTTGCCAGGTTCAAATAATTTATAGCTCCGCGACAATTAGCATCATATTTAATTATACTCGTTCCGTGTCCAGATGCTTCACTTAGTCTAACATTTCTTTGTATGATTGTATCAAATACAATATTTCCAAAGTGCATTTTAACCTCTTCAATTACATTATTTGAAAGTCTTAGTCTCGAGTCGTACATGGTCAAAAGAAGTCCTTCAATGCCAAGTTCATTATTGTGGTGACTTTGAATCTGTCTGATTGTACTCATGAGCTTACCTAAACCTTCTAGAGCAAAATATTCACATTGAATCGGAACTATAATTGAATCAGACGCACTTAAACAGTTAATAGTGATTAAACCTAATGATGGAGGACAATCAATAAAAATGAAATCATAATCTGATTTAATCAAATTAATTTGGTTTGATAACATTTTTTCACGGTCATTTACGTTTACTAGTTCGATTTCTGCTCCTACTAAATCAATACTTGATGGAATAATGTCTAGGTTCGGTGAATCAGTTGACAAAATCGAATCTTTAATTGATGTAGTATTCTCCAGTACTTCATAAAATGTTTTAGTAGTTTTTTCATCATATAAATTGACGCCAAGTGAAGAAGTGGCGTTTGCTTGAGGATCGGCATCTATTAGTAATATTTTCTTTTCTAGAACTCCCAAGCTAGCTGATAGGTTTACTGAAGTTGTTGTTTTACCTACTCCCCCTTTTTGATTAACTATAGAAATTACCTTTCCCATTGTCTAATAATTTATCTAAATATCTGTAATTTTTACATTTACGTACAATAAAAATTCATTATTTTTTCAACATTGTTGAAAAACTTTATATTTAAGTAAAATTTTGAACAATGTTTGAGTCACTATTTGAATTCTTTAAGCTTAGCTTTGGTTGGGAGGAATATTTTTTTCACAACAGCTTTATTTTTTTCGTGTCATTTTTTTTTACAATTTTATTTTTACAGTCTGGTTTAGACAAAATATTAAATTTCGATGGAAATCTGGTCTACTTCAAAGACCATTTCAAGAATACTTTTTTTAAAAATCAGGTCAAATTATTATTAATCTTTATCACTATATTAGAAGTCCTTACTGGAGGTTTGAGTGCATTGTCATTTATGAGTAACCTCAATATGGCTTTGGACTTTAATAGTCAATTGAACAATTTTTACATTTCACAGATTTTTGTACTTATGACACTCATTTGTTTATTTTTTGGTCAAAGGATAGCACAAGACTATGCAGGTGCAGTTAATCTGGCAATTTATTTCTTTATTGCTCTTTTAGGTTTAGCACTTCCTTTAACTTTAACATCTTCTTTGTAACCAAATAATTTTTTTTCTTTGATTATGTTGTCGACGTAAGTAGGAACCATAGTTTCCCACCCACTTTTTTGCTTTTTTATTAATTTTAAAATTTTTCTTGAAAAAATATTTAAATATTCATCATTGTAATCGTGCAAGTCAACAATTCGCTTATTAAATCTAAAAAAGTCATACAGAGGTTTAACTCGTGGTTTAATTTCTACATTCTTACTAGTCAATAAATCACTTTTTGAGTCTGGTTTGAATGGGTAGACGTAAACTTTAACATCGCGATTAAACATCTTTCCAATCCCCTCTAATATTCCTCCGCCCAGATGGCGATAAAACTTTGGGTCAAAAATTTCTTGCAAATTTGGAACACCTAAAATAATACCAAGTTTTTTATCACTAAATCTTCTAAAGTAGTCAAGTAGCTTATAATATCTTTGGTAATTAGAAATCATTACAGTTTGTCCAATTGAGCACAGTATGTCAACTCTATCTATAAAGTCTTTTTCATTAATGTCTCCTTCAGCTTTCAAATTATTTAATGTAATTTCAAACAAAACCTGGAGATCATGTTCAGATACTTTTTTTTCCTCCACAAATTTATTTAGTCCGTTTTTTATCATATCAATATTTACTTTCGTTACGGGTCTAAAACTTCCTCTTAATGTTAAAATATTTTTTTTGTACAGGACATCTGAAGGCTGCAGACTGTTACCGTCCGGGCCGAAAATAACTGCTTCGGTCATTTTATTTTTGACAAGCAGTAAGCTGAGTAACCTATTGTCGATATGTTTAAAATTGTCTCCATTCATTTGAACCATATCAATTTCAACCTGTTTCCTTGACAAGTTATGATATAAACTTTTTATGAATTCCTCGGGAGAAAAATGTAGAAAAAAACATGCATACATTAAATTTACACCAAGGGTGCCAACAGTTTCTTGTTGTTGTCTAGCTTCATGTTCATGAAGTCTAATATGTATAATTACATCATTTGGTTCTTGATTTTCGTTTAATTGGAATCGAACTCCCATCCACCCATGACCAGGTTGCTGATCGTCATATTTTGTTGTTGCAATTGTGTTTGCATATGAAAAGAAATACTTTTTTTTGTGTTTTTTTCTATCAAGTCTATCTTCCAGCAATAGATACTCTCTTTCAATCATTTTAATTAATCTCGGTTCACAAACATATCTTCCTGTATTTTCTCTACCATATATTGCATCACTTACATCCATGTCATAGGCTGACATAGCCTTGGCAATAGTTCCAGATGCACCTCCTGCTCTAAAAAAATGTCGGACTACTTCTTGACCTGCACCAATCTCAGAAAAAGTTCCATAAATATGTTCATCAAGATTGATATTAAGGGCTTTTTGTGCAGCACTGAGTATCACGTTGTCCATGGGAAAATTTGTTTTAATACAAAATTAACTTAGTTTGTTTAAAAAGAATAAAAAAATTACATTTATTATCATGGACATTAAATTATTTTTTTTAGGGACTGGCACTTCTCAAGGAGTTCCCATGCTAGGCTGTTCTTGTAATGTCTGTAAGTCAAGTGATCCGCGGGACAATAGGCTGAGAACTTCTGTTATTGTAAGGTTTAAAAATAAAAATATTTTAATTGACTCAGGACCTGATTTTAGATATCAAATGTTAAGGTCCAATTTTAGAACTGTAGATGCTATTCTTTTTACACACCAGCATAGAGATCATACCGCAGGTCTTGATGATTTGAGAGCGGTGTATTATTTAAATAAGAAGCCCATTTCAATGTATGCAGAAAGTAGAGTTTTTGATTACATTAAAACTGAATTTAGCTATATGTTTGGCCCTAACTATCCTGGACAACCAAAATTCGATATGAACAATATTTCAAATCATTCCTTTTCAATTTTTGGAATAGAAATATTACCAATCAGGGCTATGCACCACAAATTACCTGTTTTGGGATTTAAAATAGGTGGACTAACATATATAACTGATGCAAACTATATTTCTGAGAGCGAAAAACAAAAAATTCTCGATACAGATACACTAATTCTTAATTCACTTCAAATAGAAAAGCACATATCTCACTTTAATTTAGAAGATTCCTTAAGTCTAATTGAGGAGATAAAGCCTAGAAGAGCGTATTTAACTCATATTGGACACAAAATGGGACTCCATTCAGAGGTCCAAAAAAAACTGCCCACCAACGTACATCTTGCCTACGATAATTTAATTATACAAACCAAATATTAGAACAAAGCTAACTTGATTTTTTTTAGTTTGATTAATAAATTTTCTAGTAAATTCAATTTAAGCATATTTTCTCCATCAGATAGCGCATCTTTTGGCTCGGAATGAACTTCTATGAAAACTCCGTCTGCGCCAGCAGCAACACCTGAAAGAGCAATTGTTTCAATAAATTCTGGAGTTCCGCCCGAAACACCGGAAGATTGATTAGGTTTTTGATTAGAGTGAGTTGCGTCAATTAATACAGGGTGGTTAAATTTTTTTAAAATTGGAATATTTCTCATATCTACAACTAAGTTTTCATATCCAAATGAATTTCCTCTTTCAGTTAAAATGATTTTGTGGTTATCTTTTGATTCAATTTTTTCGACTATGTGTTTACAAGCATCTGCCGAAAGGAAAGGTGCTTTTTTTACATTTATATATTTTTTAGTCATCGCAGCTTCATTAATTAAATCAGTTTGTCTAGAAAGAAACGCCGGAATTTGAATAATATCCAAATTATTTGCAACATATTTTATCTCGTCACAATTATGAACGTCTGAGCATATTGGAATATTTAGTTCTTTCTTGATTCTGCATAAAATCTTTATTCCCTCAGCTAGACCGGGTCCCGTGTATGAATCTTTTTTTGTCCTGTTTGCCTTAGTATAAGAGGATTTAAATACGAAAAAAACTCCATGTTTTTCACAAATTGATTTTATTTCTCTTGCAATATCAAATGCTTTTTGTTCACTTTCTATGACACATGGTCCAGCAACAATAAATAATTTTTTTGAGTTCAAAAATTTGTGAAAATTATTCATTTGGGCAAAGATTTATTTACTATTTAAAATTATTGCATCTTTGTTAAGATATTAAAAATAATGAATTATGTTAAAACCAAATATATTATTTTTTACAGTTTCATTAATTACTTTATTTTTTACTTCATGTAAAAAATATTCACTTGATATTGAAGATTGGTCACCTAATGTTGTAAGCCCAATTATAAATTCAACCATAACAATTGCAGATTTGATACCAGAGAGAGGAACAACAGAGTATGATGAAAATAACTTAATTCATTTAGCATTTAGAAATGATAGTATATATACTTTACCGTCTGAACTAATTCAAAATATTACAGGAATTAATATTGACACCGTAATAACTATTGAAAATTTAATCTTTGAATCAACAGATAACCCGCTAGTAGAGTCACTGATTAATGCCTCAGGAATACAAATCCCCTTTCCACCAACTCAACAAATACCTGGCTTTATATTTAATTTACTTAACCAAGATTTAATAGAACCATTTAGTTTCCAGTTTGAAGAATTTAGCGATGCTATTTTTAGCTCTGGTCAGTTAGATATTTCAATTAAAAATAATTTGCCCTTGCAAATAAATAATCTTTTAATAAAAATTATTCCCACTGAAGGCATTGAATGGGAATTAAACATATCCAATCTGTCTCAAAATGATATTTATGAATATTCAATAGACTTGACAGGAATAGAGATAGAGTCAACTAACAGCATACAATTAGTTGTTGAATTACTAGAAATTGAAAATGTAGGATCTGATTTTGTTGAAATAACGCCAAATACTGGCTTTGAGATAAATATAAATGTAAATAATGTTGGTTTTGACAATATAAATCTTCCACTCGGGGGTGATACAGTTGATGTTGATTTAGCTTTATTTGAAGATTTTGACAGTGGTCTGATATTAGAGGAACCAAGATTTACAATTAAGGTATTTAATCCATTCAATTTACAAGGAAATATATCAGGGTTATTATATGCTTATTCTACAAATGACATTCAAGAAAGTCTAATTGTTGATTTAAACGTTAGTCCCTTTTCTAGTTCTTCAAATACATACTATGAAGATGACATTGGTGGAATAATTGCACTTCCCCCACAAATTCTTGAATATCAAGCTAGTGCAAATATGAGTTTTAACTCTGAACAAATCATTGAGGACGAATCTCTTCTATTAGGCGTGGATATTGATTTTCCATTAAGTGTTAATGCTGCTAATTTGAGTTTAAAGGACACAATAATCTTTGACGACATTGATAATAATATTGAAAGGATTCAATCCATAAATTTACATTATAATTTCATCAATGGATTTCCTCTTGGGACTGAGTTTAATCTTATTTTACATGATTCTATTTTCCCCGGAATCAACATTGACACGCTAAAGTTTAACAATTTTAGTAACTCTGAAATTAATATTATTCCACCTGCAATTGTTGACCAAATTGGAGAGGTAATTAGTCCAGTAACTTCATCAGGTATTTTAACATTGACAGATGAAGAAATATCAAATTTAGTTTATTCTAATAAAATGATTATTGATATAAATTTGAGCAGCTCAAATTTTCAGGATCAAGATCAATTTGTGAAAATATATTCATTCTATGAATGTATTTTAAAGTTAGGGATGGAAACAAAATTAAATATTAATTAAAATGAGGATTAGTTTGTTCATTTTTATTGTATTGATTTTTAGGTGCACCTTTGCACAAGTATCTTTAAACTATTCAAATTCGATTGAAATAATTGAAAAAAAATTCAAATCAGACACAATTTCGAACAATCTGTTACTATTGCCATTATTAAGTTTAAATTTTGAACTTAATTCTAACCCGGCTCTATCGAATTTTATTAATTTGAAAAAAAACACTATTTCTATCAATTTAAATGATTATTATAATTCCTCCAAAGAATTTGTTAATCACATCTCAAGATTTAATTTTTTGATTTTTAATTTTTCTAAAAGAAAAAGTGATAAAATTTATTCATTTGGCTCGGAGATAGTTTCGTTTTCTGAAGCAACAGTTGACACAAGGTTAATCAAATTAATAAACGATGGAAATTATCAATATTTAAATCAAAATTTAAGTTTTGGTCCAGAAAACTTTTTTAGATCTCAAAATTATGTTTCACTTTTCTTTGGCTATTCTCAGAATTTGATGTCTAATTTTTATTGTTCAGCCAAGATAAATTTGATTAAGGGGATGTATAACACAGGATTAAATATTAGTGAATTTAATGTGTTGTCTGAAACTGGTTTGGACTCTAATTCTAATCCTTATTTAATTAATTTCAATACACAATCTAATTATTATAATAATAGAGGACAAAACTTAATTTCCAACCTAGGCATCTCTGTTGATTTAGAAATTGGTTATGATTTTCGGCCAAATCTTGATTTTTATTTAAAAGTAGAAGATTTTGGCTATATAAATTGGGAAGAGTATAACTATCGAATTGATGGTGATTTTGAATTCAGTGGTGTGGATTTTAATTTAGAAGAGAATTTAGGTCTTGAGTTCAGTAACTTAGTTGATTCGATTTTTGACGAATTTTCATCGACACAATTTACAACAACAAAATATCGTTTCAATCCTTATGTGTTTAATTTCGGTGCTGTTTACAATTTTCAAAATTTAAATAATAATTTAAATTTTGATTTTGAATTGCAAAAACTAAAAACAGGATTTTTAGTCACATATAGTTTACGATATTATAAATATTTTCCAGCTCATAATATCGTAATAACACCTACATACAGATTAAATAAATTTTCCTATACCAACTTATCTTTACTTATATATAAAAGATGGCAAAACAATTTTCTGAGTTCGATTTATTTCGGAAATTTATTTAGTCCTGTTATTAATCCACAAAGTAATTCCACTGTTTTGGGTTGTGGTTTTGGAATATTATTTTAATCGTTTAAAAAAAGTTTAGAGTTATTATAAACTCCTAATGAAATTCCCTCAAAATTTGAACCAATAAAGGGAGTGTTTTTTGATAATGAACAAATATCTCTTTCTTCATATTTCCATTTTTTTTGAGGATCAAATAATGTGAGATTTGCTTTTTTACCAATTTTGATACTGTTCTCAGGCAAATTCAAAATTTTTCTAGGATTTTGGGAAATAAGTTTAATTATTTGGTGAAGTTCTATTTTTTTTCCTAAAACTTTATTTAGAATTGGGAAAAGAGTTTTGAGTCCTATCATTCCAAACTTAGCCAGGTTAAATTCACAATTTTTGTCTTCAAACTCAAGTGGGGTGTGATCAGATGATACAGCATCAATGGTTCCATCTATTATTGAATCTATTAAAAAGAGTCTTGTTTCCTCCGACCTAAGAGGAGGAAGAAGTTTCACATTTGTATCAAAATCTTTTATTAAGTTAGTATTTAGAATTAAATTGTAAGCTGCTACATCAACGGTTAAATTTAAATTTTCAGATTTTGCCTTCTTTATTTTTTTTAATGCATTATAGCTTGAAATTGTAGACAAGTGTAGACGAGAGTTTGTGTATTTTAATAATGATATATCTCTATCGACGATAATATCTTCAGAAACTTCTGGAATGGTATTAATTCCCATTTTTACACTGTTAATATTTTCGTCAACTTGACCCTCATAAGACATGTGTGGATCAACGCAATTAGTCATTATTAGTCCGTTAAAGCTTTTTACATATTCAAGAGCAATATTTAATAGCATACTATTCTGAATGGTTTTTTTGTCATCTGTAAAAGCAACAGCACCACTTTGAAACATATCATACATTTCTGAAATTTCAGTTTGTTTATGGTATTTACTTATGCACCCTGTGGGATATAAATCCACGACATTACTAAAACTCTTTTTATTAAAAAACTCAATGCCTGATTTTGTGTCAATTGGAGGATTCGTGGAAGGCATTAATACTACACCAGTAAATCCACTTTTTGCAGCTTCGTTCAGTCCACTTGTTATTGTTTCCCTATTTTCAAAACCAGGTTCGCCAAATCTTACATGTAAGTCAATCCAGCCAGGAGATATGTGAAGGTTATCAATTTCGACCTCATAAAAGGGTTGATTTATTGATATTTCTGATGATATTTGTTTTATAATACCATCTTCTATCATTACATCATTGATAGAATTATGAAAATCCGAATTTTTGTCAACTATTTTCGCGTTTCTAATAATTATCGTTTTCATATGTTCCACGTTCTAAGTAAAATTAGTTCAATTAATAGTAAAAAAATAGCCAAGGCAATAAAAAAAAGTGATATTTTGTTCTGTGAGCTTGATAATGTTACTTTTTTGCTTGGAATATTTTTTTTATTCGCAATAAAATCTATTTTTTGATATTTAAGAATACTTTTTATTTCACTTTCAGAAAAATAGCTCATTTTACTTTCACCTCTATCATAATTAAAAGATATTAATTTTAATGTTGATTCATCTGAAATAACTTCATAGTTACCAGCCTCTTTAATATTATTACCAAAATTTATATTGTTTCTGCTGAGACGCTCACCAATAATTTCAAAATCATTACCTTTTACAATTTTAATTAATTCATTTTCTTTTTTATTATGTAATTTGATTACAATCTGATTTTCAATTTTTTGGAATAGAGTTTCGCGTTTATTTACCAGTGCTGCATTATACAAGCAAAGAGGAAATAAACTATGTTCTGGGAAATTTGAATTGTTTAAATCACTAAGAGTTAAGTATATACTTCCAAGACCCAATATGTGCTCAGACAAAAACAAATCATTGTTTTTAAATTCAAATATTTTTCGATTCTGAGAATTTTTATTTTTATTGAACTCGAAGTAACCAGAAACATTTGGAAGATTAATATTTTCAGAAGGGTTTTTAAAAACACCTTTAAAAAGTTTATGCTTTAAATTTATATAGTTAACATTATTTTTTTTATTTGTCCATTGTCCAATGTTCCCTATACCAAGAGATCTAAACAGATTATTGTAGCTTTCTGTCACTAAATTTCTATTTGGAAAAATAAATACACTACCCCCATCAATTACATAATTTTTTAAATTTTGAACCAAACTCCCTGGAATTATTTTGAGTTGATCAATTATTATGAGTTGATTCTTTTCTAGCTCAGAAACATTTATTTCATCTGACTTTCTTTTTGTAAAAATAAAAATAGAGTCGGAAAATGATTTTGGTATGTATGGGGATAAAGTATCATCATAAATAGTTAAAATAGGAATTTTTTGTTTGGTTGAATATGAAAAAAATAATTTATTGTCAAATAGAATGGTATTATCATCTATTTCTATTCTCCCTTTAACATAGTTAGTTTTAACAGGATTTATAAAATTTAAGCTGGATAAAATTTTAGTATTTGGTGGTATTTCTAAACTGTAAGAAGATTTTTTTTGTTCATTTATAAACAAATCAACCTTAGTATCCGACATTTCATTTCCGTGATTTGTTAAAACGATATTTAGATTTTCAATTTCATTTTTTGTCCTAATGGGGGCGGTGAAATAGCATGAATCAATACTAATATTTGAAAAATTTAGATCAGTTTGAACAAGGTCGAATTTGCTACTAAATGTATATTTTTTATCATTCTCCGTTAAGTCAATATTTTTTTGAAAATCTGAAAATATGTATAACTCATTATTTTTCGTACTATCAATCGAAAGACTGAATTTTTGAAAAATATTATTTAATTGGCATTGATTTCCACTTAATGAAATGGAATCAATTATAACATCAACTTTATCCTTGTAAACCCATTTTTCTTTAATACTATTTAATTCATTGGTAAACAACACTATTTTTTGATTTTCATTCAGTGAGTCTATGATTTTTTTTGCGTTGTTTTTTGCTTTATTAAAAAGAGTAGTACCATCAGTATCACGTATTGCCATACTGAATGAATTATCGATGTATATTCCAATCCTATCAGATTTAAGATTTGAACTGTTTTTTTCCTTTGTTGGAAATGCAAAAGCAAATATGATTGCGGACAAAGTAAGAATTCTAGTTAAAAGTAAAATAAACCTTTTAATTTTTTTGACAGATTTACTTTCTTCGTTGATTTTAGTTAAAAAATAAACATCACTAAATAGAATTTTTTTGTGTCTTTGTAAATTAAACAAATGAATAATAACTGGAATTACAATCAACAATAAAAAGTAAAGAATATCAGGCTTTATAAAATTCATAAATTAATTAATAATATATCCATCATGAATTTTAATTGATCTGTCACATTTTGATGCTAGTTCATTATCGTGAGTTATTATCATGAATGTTGTGTTATATTTTTGAGAAATCATTTTGAATAAATTAAACATTTCAACAGAGTTTTTTGAGTCTAAATTACCGGTAGGTTCATCAGCTAAAACTAATTTTGGAGAGTTAATTAGAGAGCGGGCAATTGCAACTCGTTGTTGCTCACCACCTGAAACTTCATTGGGCATTTTATTTTTTAAATTATCTATATTTAAATCATGCATCACTTTTTCAGCTCTTAATTTTGCTTTTGAAAAATTATAGTTTCCAATTAAATAAGGCAAGCATATATTTTCTAGACAATTAAATTCTGGAAGAAGATTGTGGAATTGAAAAACAAATCCAACTTTTTGATTTCTAAATTCGGACTTTTTAGATTCATTGAGATTATCAAGAATAACATTATCAAATATTATGTTGCCAGTATCAGGTTTATCAACCAGACCAACTATTTTTAGAAGTGTAGTCTTACCGGCTCCTGATCGTCCTTGAATGGCAACAATTTCGCTTTCATGTATTTCAAAACTTATGTTTTTTAGGACGTGATTTAATCCGAAAGTTTTATTTATGTTTTTAACTTTAATCATCTTTATTTTTTTAAATCAATATAGTCTAAATAATATGTTATTCTAAATGACAATATATTTGTAAGTGGAGATTGAAAAAAATCATTAATGTTATCTAAAAAATTTATTCCAACGTTGTCAATTTCTTTTGTTAACTGATTTTGAAGAACAACAGAAAAGAATGATCCCGGTTTATACTCCCATGAATAGTTTAAATCTAAATTCCAAGTATTGAAATTAATATTCTGGCCCTGTCCGTATGTACTCTCAACTAAAATTCCGTTTTCTTCTATGTCATAGAAATCATAGTTTTCAATTGTTGACCAGTAGTGTCTTACAATTAGCTTTAGGTAGGATAGGGGAGAAAATGTGTAATTAAAAGTTAATTTATTCGTGTATGTTTTTTGATCTCTTCTACTGAATACGGCTTCCTCATTTTCATTTTCTGCTATCCACCCAAATTGATTTTTTTCATAATCGAATACAAAAACGTATTGGAGAAACATATGATTATTTATTCTAAATCTCGGATTGAATCTGTAATATAACGACACATTCTTATAATCTTTCCATACTTCATAATTTTTATTAAATCTCCATTTTAAAGAAAACCCGTTGTTCAATGATATAGGTTTATTGAAATTACTAGATGAATAAAAACTCACTTTTGCAGCAGGAGGTCTAACAAAAACTTGATCTAAACTCCTAGATTCAAAATAATCATTCTCCTCAAAAAAATACCGAGTTTTGAGTGATGTGAAAAAATGGTTATTGTTTAGGGCATTTAGTTCAGTTTTGATAATTAGTTCGTTTTGTAAAAATGGCTTGTAAAGTGATTTGTTTTCGAGCCCGACTAATAACTTGCCTTTTTTAATACCAAATTTTTTAGCAACAAGCTCATCTTGAGAATAAATATTATAAGAAAAGTTTATTTCATTACTAATTTCATTATTTCTGTAAAGAAAACCCATATCATTAATGTCAAATTCGTCACTTTTAATATTATTACTTAAATTATATTTAAATCTTCCGCTAATTTTTTGAATATTTAAAAAAGTTGAAAAACCATTTTTTTTATTTTGATCAACCCAGATTTGACTTGTTTTCACACTAGAGTCAAATGTGTAAGTTTCTTTTTTGTTGGTCAAAGATGCTAACAATGCTGTAACATTTGCATTTCTAAAATCTTCTTTTCTCCAAACATTAGTATTTATAAATGTTGCAAATGAATTTTGGTTAAAAGATTTATCAATTACTAACATGTTATAGTTAGTGACAGGTTCAATCAGCTCATTTCTAACCGTGTTTAAAATTGTGTCTTGAATTTCTGCGTATGTATTTCTACTTACTGCATTAAATATACCAATTCCCCAACCGTCCTCGGTTCTTCCAGAAATTTTAGTGCCATTAAATAATTGAGTATTTTCAGGGCTGTTCTTGACAATTTCATTTTCATTTGTTGTTGCACTGTTAATGGGATTACCACCAATTCTTCTGGAGTAAAATAAATTACCTTTTTGAAATAAATCAATCCCTTCAGTGAAAAAACTTCTTTTTTCATCATATTTAACCTCAAATGGGCTAATATTCAAAACGAGCGGATCAAATTCAACTTGTTGAAATTCAGGAAGTAAAATCATGTCTAATGTCATGTTTATTTCATGACTTTTATGCACCGGGATTTTAAACCCATATTTTAAATCAATACTTCCACTGTAATCGATTCGATGTTTGGAATTCTCATTATCAATAGCTGGATCTTTTATAATCGATGACGATATATATGGACTAAAAGAAAGTCTTACAGGTGGTTTTATATTTGTTATCCCTTTTAAGAGACCATTTTGATTGCCAATTTTGCCCTGTCTTGTGTCAATGGGATTCCATGAATATTCTTCTCTAAATCTTCTAACTTCACGGTAAATATTCAAACCCCACAGTTGTTCTTCTACATTTGGGAATCTAATTGCTGAGTAGGGAATTTTCATCTCAACAAACCAACCATCTTTATGAATTTTAACTGCACTTTCCCAAACAGCATCCCAATTTTTATCCTCCAAAGAACCGTTTGTAGTTAATACAATTCTTTTATCAATTTGGACTCCGGAGGCAGTAACAAGGAATGCAAATTCATTTATTCCATCATTAAATGGATTTACAAATATTCCAAAAACATCAGTACTCTTACCCTCTTGGTCCCTTGGTCCAAGTTCTTTCATTATTCCAACCATGTTTGGGTCATCATATCCCGCGTTTTTATCATTCAATGTAGCTCCAACATAAATTGCAAAATCGTCATAAGCAAATCTTACTTCAGTTCTTTGAGTTGATCTCTCAACTTTTCCGTTAATTGGTTCAATCATTTGGAAATTAGTTGCTGGGTTGATATTTGACCAAAATAATTCATCTAATTGACCATCAATTTTAACATTTTGATTAATTCTTTTCGCATATACATCTTTTTTGGGACTTTGAGCCAAAAATAAATACTGAATACACAATAAAATAATTGTTAAATTTTTCACAACTTCAAAGATAAATGATTTTAGTAAATGAATTGTTTTTATTTTTTTAAACATTAAGTTATTTTTGGAATCAAAATATTTAACATTATGAACCTGCACGAATACCAAGGAAAGTTAATTTTATCTGAATACGGCGTCAACGTTCAACGAGGCTATATTGCTCAAAATGCTTGTGAGGCAGCTTCTCAAGCTAAAAAACTACAACTAGAAACAAAAACATCATTTTTTGTTGTAAAAGCACAAATTCACGCTGGTGGCCGAGGAAAAGGTGGTGGTATTAAACTTGCAAAAAATATAGAAGAAGTTGAAAAGTATTCTGATCAAATTATTGGAATGAATTTAATAACGCCTCAAACCTCCTCCGATGGGAAAAAAGTTAGAAAAGTTTTTATTGGCGAAGATGTATACTACCCAGGTGACAATGAAATTGAAGAAATTTATGTTTCAATTTTATTGGACAGATCTGAAAGTAAGAACATGATTATGTATTCAAGTGAAGGCGGAGTAGAAATTGAAAAAGTTGCTGATGAAACACCAGAAAAAATTTTTACGGAGATTATTGAGCCAGAATTAGGCATAACAAAGATTCAGTGTGAAAATATAGCCTCTAATCTAGGACTAAAAGACGATGCTTTTCTAAATATGTGTGAGTTTATTAAAAATTTATACAATGCTTATGAAAATTCTGATGCATCTTTATTTGAAATTAACCCTGTAATAAAAAGCTCTGACAATAAAATAATCGCTGTTGATGCCAAAGTAACCATTGATGATAGTGCCCTCTTTAGACAACCAGTAATTTCAGAATACAGGGACGAGGAGGAAGAAGATCCAGCAGAACTTTATGCCGACTCATTAGGTTTGAGTTATGTAAAGCTAGACGGAAATGTTGGCTGTGTTGTCAATGGAGCTGGTCTTGCGATGGCAACTATGGACATCATTAAGCTTTCGGGAGGTAATCCTGCAAATTTTCTTGACGTTGGTGGTACAGCAGACGCTAAAAGAGTTGAATCTGCCTTTAGAATTATACTAGACGATGCTAATGTACAAGCGATACTTGTTAATATTTTTGGGGGAATTGTAAGATGTGATAGAGTGGCACAAGGAATTGTAGATGCATACAATAATATAGGTACGATAACAATTCCAATTATTGTTCGATTACAAGGAACAAATGCTGTGGAAGCAAAAAAAATAATTGATGATAGTGGTTTAAAATTTTTATCTGCAGTTTCATTACAATCTGCTGCAGATGCAGTTAAGTCAGTTTTTATTTAGTCAATATTTTTTTTTTAGTATTTCCCATGTTTCATAGGGGTTCTTTACTTTATGAAGTTTGTGTTTTCTTTTTTCCTGGATCAGTCGCTTCGCAAGAGGATAGTCATTTCCACCTATTTCCATTCTGTCTCCAAAAAAAATAACTTCACCTAAAATGTCATCCAAAACCTGTGCTTTATTTTTTCCTCTTTCATATATATCTATACTTATTTGACCCCCAACAGATGCTTCAATATTTGAAAAATTAGTATTTATAAATTCACAAATTTTTTCTCTCTCTCTATTCTTTAAGTCCCATTTATAATATTTATCCCTCATTTCTTGCGTACAATTTCTACCAATTGTAGAAAAGTTCACCAATCCTACTCTTTGTTCAAAATTGTTATCAAATTTAAATTTCCATTCACTTTTTTCAATATAAGTATCTAGCGTGTTTTTAATTCTTGAATCAATAAAAAATGAATTCTCCTTAATTAGTTTTGTATTTTTCCAAACTTGATTGCCACAACTTTGATAAACACACGTAACATTTGACCATATATTTTCACCTATCTGTTCAACTGTTTTATCTTTATCAGATCCAGTAACTAAATATACTTGTTTGTCCTTTATCCAATTTGAAAAAAAAGATTCAAAGTTAGAATTTATTTTCATTCTACTGGGAGTTAGTGTTCCGTCAATATCAAAAATGTAGTTTGTCATTTTTTAATTTCCAGTTTGATGACGTGTATTAAAGAGTCTAATTTTCTGCCAGTCATCGTTAATGTTAAGATTATACGGATTTTGAAGTCTTAAGTTTCTCTTATTTTTTGCAGAAATTTTGTATCCAATTGCAATATTGTGACTTCCGTTGTGATAAGAACTTAAATTTGATGAAGTTCCAATATCATAACTGTATCCTATGAAAATTTTTGTCGAATTAAAACCAGCAGAAATATTAAAAATATTTTCCTGAGTACGGTAAGAAAAACCGCTCCAGATTTTATTTTTATATACGGTCTTAATATTTATATCAAGCTGTGTCAAAGAATTAAAGGAAGTCAATCCAATTTTCCTAATTAGAAATGAAGGAATTACTCCAATTGAACTTTTTTGTGAGTTTGCACCAAGAAATGATCCGTGTATCAACAAATACTTATATCTAACGATTTCACTTTGATTCTCAGTAACATACTTTTCGGGAGCAAGTAGATTTCTTATACTGATTCCGAAATCAAAAAAATTATTAAGCAATAAAAAATCAAGATTTAAGTCTGGGTCTGAGTATGTTTCGCTAGTTTGATTGTAATTGTCTATTATCCCGTTGGTAATTTCGGAGTATGTCATTCCGGTTTGATAATTGAACTGTTGAATATTATATGTTCCGCTCAGTGCCATTGATAATGATAAATTACTTTCTTTATTTAAAATTAAAACATGACCATAGTTGACTTGTAGTTGAGTCCTAGAAATTGGGCCAGTCTGGTCCAATTGAACTAAGGATCCAAATGAGCTTTTGCTTCCAAATGGAGTATTAACTGTAATTGAAGCAGTTTTTGGAGCTGAATCACCGAAGCCTACCCATTGTGTCCTGTTATTAAAAATTATGGGTGAAAAATTATATGTACCTGAGTAAGCGGCATTAATGAGGTATTCATTGAACATATATTGACTATAAATTGGCAGAGTCTGCCCCTTTGATTGGAGAAACACAAAAAATGTTGAAAACAATAAAATTTGAATAAGTCTCTTCATATATTTTTAATATTTAATTGTAACACCTCCATTATATGTTTTCCCATTTTCATTGACTGGGTCAATTGTATAGTAATAAACAGCGAAAGGTAGAAGTTTATTATTAAATGTACCATCCCATTCGTTACCAAAATAATTTCCTGATGATTTAAATATTAACTGTCCCCATCTGTTGTAGATGTTAATCTCAGCATCAGGGAAATCTTCAATTCCTCCTATTTCCCAAATGTCATTTAGTCCATCACCATTTGGTGTGAATAAAGACGGTATTGTAAGACAGTCTTCAGAAATTGGGGTTATATCAATAATCAAAATTTCGCTTTCACAACCTTGAGAATCGGTAATTACAAATTCATGTTGACCTGATGGAACTTGGATTGATTCATCAATACCTAAGCTATATGTTTGATCTTCGTACAAAACTTGATAGTTATTGTCATTACCACCTGAAATAATAAAGTTTATGAATCCATCATCTCTTGAGCATCCTGGTTGAATAATTTCCCAACTTACATCAAATTGCTGAGGCTCATATATATCAACAAACGTTTCAAACTCACAATCATTATCGTCAGAAATTATTAGCTGATATTCACCACCATTTATTTCATAAAGATCGCTTTGATTTGAAAAAAGCTCACCGTTTAAAAACCAGTCGTAGTTGTAGTTACCGGTTCCTCCACTGAAACTAATTTCTATTGCACCATCTTGTGAATTAGGACAACTGACATCAGAGAAGTCAACGTCTATGTCAAATAAATCCGGTTGGCTCATTTGTATAGAAAAAGTTTCATTACAATCGAAATTTGCAATTATATCAACAATATTTTCACCTCCGCAAACATTGGTGATTTCAGCAATAATAGTATTATCAACAATTTCAATAACATTTAATTGACTTGGTGAAGTGCTTACATCATTATCTAAGTTATTTATTGTAAAAAGATAATATTCATCACCCTCGAATGTTGGCGAACTAAAATCATTCGATTCAATATCACTGTTGAATGGTATTCCACCCTCGATTTCAATATAGATTATTCCACCACATTCATTTAATTCTGAATTTTGAGGACAAGGGACGTCGTATCCATTATTTTCATCAATATTTGTTCCAAGTGAACTAATAATAATTGGTTCGGCGCTAAATATTTCATACTGTTCTATTAGTTCGCAACCTTCAGTTCCGCTTTCGTCAGTTACATATAATGTATAAACACCACTTTCAATATCATAAATATCTTGATTTGTACTAACTGTTTCACCACTTTCATTAACCCAGTTATAAGAAAACTCACCAATTCCATTTTGAATTGATATATCAATGTAGCTACCTTCATTGTTTTCATCGAAGCATAAATCATGTTGAATATCATTGGTTACTACTTCAAATATTTCATAGTTATATTCAAAACAAAGTTTCGCGGTATTGTACTCACCGTTAGGGAATGGATCGACGCTGTTAGGAATCCCATCGTTGTCAATATCCTCAGGATCAAATGTGCTATCATCAAAGCTTGACGGATATAGAATCTCAGCATAATATTGACCAATACACAAGTCAGTAATAATATTTTCTGTTGATTGTGAACCAGACAATAGATTACCATCACAGTCATACCAAGCAATTTGGATTAATTGACTATCAAATAAACTGTAATCAATATCAATTGCAGCAATTCCACCGCAGTTACTTGTCAACGAATTACAACCGGAAATTTGTATCTCAGCCCACTCTACGTCATCTTGTGGTGCATATATTTCAAACTCAGTGGTTGTAGAACCACAATTATTTCCTCCACCATCAATAATTGTTAATGAATAGGAGCCAGGTAGTAATTTTATATTATTTGGATAACCGTTGAGAGTCGAAACATCATAGTCGATTCCTATTTCAACAACATCGTTTGGTCCAATATTATTATTTAACGAAGATTGAATAACTTCTCCAGTCTCAAGATTCGTCCAAATATCTATAAAAGGGCCTTGGCCACTTTGATTTGAAGATGATATGATTGGATTTACATTCACCGGGCAATTTGGACAAGTTTCGTAATCGGGAACATAAACATACAAAGGCTCGGGACTTCCTATTTCAAACTCAAGCTCTGTTTCACAGGTCTCTAAGCTGTTGTTAGCAGTACTTGAAATTGTGAAACTATAATTTCCAGCAGATAGAGATGTGGGATTTGTTTGTCCCCAATCAATTAAAAATGAACCGGTGTTGCCAGCTGGTGTCCAAACACCAATAACATCATCAGTGTCAATTCCAGCAGGAGGTACTCCGTTAACAAAGTCTTCGTAATCAAGTGTATTAATTATTCCGTCTCCATCAACATCTGCATTTAGTGCAGTATTAATTATTCCGTCTCCGTCGAGGTCTTCGAGAGAATATATTGTGATACTTTCAACTAATCCGTCACTTTCTCCAAAACAAGATACATTATATCCACCTTGATATGTTAATAAATTAATTTCAATTAATGCGGGGTCAATCAAATTGACAAGGTTAATATCAAAATAAACAGTTTCGGTTGAACATGAATTAGAATCTTCAACGTAGATTTCATATGAACCCGGTTGTAATTCAGGTGAGGTTACACATCCGTCAGAATCAAAATTTAATGTTGGAATAATTAAATCACCTGGGTTGTTCGGATCTAGCATAGATAAAAATAAATTGTATGGAAATTGTGGAGTATCAAATGGAACACCACCACTTATCTCAACACATACGCTTGGCTCTTCATTTGATTCACAATTAGTTTGAATAACCTCAATGTCATAATCAATAGGTTCAGGTTCTGGTCTCAAATCAAAGTCAACAACAAGTGCACATCCTGGAGAAAGACAATCTTGTATTAATGCAAAGTAGTATCCAGGAGACAAATCTTCTAGTCTAAAATTATCAAAAATATCATCATTGTTTGTGTCAGAATCATTGAACGAACCTTCAATTATTTGAGTATCAAAGTCATTAAATTCAGTGTCTCCATTGTCGAGATACCATGTGACTTCAAAAAATGTTTGATTATCTAAACAACTTGAGTTATTAAAGTCATCTTCAGAGCCACCTGTAATTGCTAAGCTAGCAAAGGCATCATTTTCTCCAAAACATGAAATGGCAGAAATATTATCCTCGGTACTGAATCCTCCTTGCTCAATTAGTGAAACTGAACTTTGAGCGACTATTTCTAGTTCCATTAAGGGGACTTCAATTGGAGTAATAAAATCAATTGGTCCGTTTTCACATAAATCAACATACTGCAACAAGTAATTTTGTCCCATGGTTTGAACATCAACAATGGCATTGAATTCATTATTAAATTCATCAAGCGGAGTATCGTCAATATCTAGTTGTTCGTTTGAATTATTGTCAATGAACCAAAAAAGTTCGTAGCCAACTCCAATGCCACCATCAGTGCCGCCAAAATTTCCTAAGATACCGTCAGGATTTAAAATACTTATATTTGATTCGCAAGAACTTATTCCTACATTCGTTTCTGGTGCAGGATTAACTATCTCACCAAGCCACTGATAATTTATTATACCAGAAAGGTCTGGTTCAGCATATAAATCATATTCAGGTGCATCAGTTTCCTCAATAAAGAAAGTAATAGAGTCAAAGGCACTATCACATGAATTTAAGTCAAAAATTTCATTTCCGTCCGAAACAATTAAGCTGTACCACCCCTCACCTAAAGACTGTATATTAGATTGATTTTGAGTTTCAACGTACTGTATACCATTGTATATTGACAAAGACCCATCAGTATCATTCAAAATATTTCCATTATCGTCGGAATTAAATAAAGATACAGTGTAGGGTATTCCACAACCTCCATCAATTTCAAAAGAGATAGAACCATTGTCTAAACAATATGTCGCAATATTATCTATTGAGAATTGATTGATTGTAACCTCATCTGTGGGTTCTATTAGAGTTGTCTCAATAGTATCAAAACAATCAGGGTTTTCAACGTCAGTAACAATTAATGTATAAGTGCCCGCAGATAGATTCGAAATATCTTCAGATGAACTCGAAAAAATAATATTATTCTCATCATCGACACCTGTCCAACTATAGTTATAAAGTCCGCTTCCGCCAATTGTGTTGATATTTATAAATCCATCTGTTCCATTATTACATGAAACATTGAAATCACATTCATAAAAAGAAGAAACAGATTCAATAGAGACTTCAACTGGGAGAGGTTGTTCAATAATTATGTCAGCAACAAAACTGTTGCAACCATTATAGTCAAGAGATGCATTGGAATCAAATGTTGAAATTGAATAATTTCCTGCGCAAAGAGATTCGAAAGCATAAGGCATTTCACTTGAATTAATTGATTCAATATTTTGAATGATTGTACTTCCACTTTCAGTATATTGTGTTAATGTCAAAGAATAAGGAGCAATTCCTCCTTGAACGTCAACAAGAATAGATCCAGCGCACTCTCCTGTGCACCCAATTTCAGGAATAACATCGATTGTCTCATAAGTTAAAATAACTTCATCAGGTTGAATTAACTCAATTATATTTTCTTGTTCTAAGCATAGATTGCCCTGATCGTCATAGGTGTTTGTAGTAAGTATATAAGTTCCTGCAAAAAGATCAGATATGTTTTCAGATTCACTTTCAAAAATTATTTCATTATCACTATTCAAGCCAACCCAGCTAAATGAATAATTTTCTGTTCCACCAGAAATATTAATATTTATTTCCCCATCGTTACCACCATTGCAAGATATATTATACTCTGGAGACAAATCATCTTGTGAGACACTCCATGTCACTATTGCAGGCTCGTATTCTTCAATTTCTATATCTAAAATTTCTGCAATACAATTATCATTGTAAGAGTAATTTTCATCAGAAACAACAACAGAATATAAACCTGGCGAAAGGTTAGATATATTTCCATTTTCGTCTGACTCTAAGATTTCATTATTTTCATTTGTCCATAAAAATTGATAGTTTTCGGTTCCACCTTCAACAAATATATTTATAAATCCATCACTAGCATTTTGACAAGATACACCATAGCCAGATGAATAGAAAGATGAGTTCTCATAAGACATTAACAATTCATTGTTTTCATTTAAAATCACAGTTATTTCATCAACACACAAATTGTTGTCTTCAACCTTGATTTTATACTCTCCAGCTGACAAATTATCAATGAAGTATAATGTTGAGTTTTCTAGGCTTGTCTCAGAAATGAATTGTGGAGTAAAGTTTTCTGTAATGTCTCCATTAGTATCTGTGAATGTCCATGTTAAATTATTAATTCCTGTCCCTCCATCCACTAAAATTTCAATTTGACCATCACTAGCTCCAAAACACGAAACACCTACGCCAATACCATTAGGACCAACATACTGTTCTTGAAGACTGTTATTGGAGTTAGAAATCATTAATAGTTCTGGTTCTGTAATTTCTATTGTTAGATTTTGAAAATTACCATTTTCGTCAGTAACTAAAACGTTATAAATACCTGCATTTAGCCCACTTAAGTCTTCACTATTACTAATTATTTCTCCAAACTCATCAGTCCACTCAAAGATATACAAACCTGTACCGCCAGTAACAGTAATATCAATTATCCCATTGTTATCCTCGTTACATAACACACTAAATCCATTGTATTGTGTCTGGAGTTCTTCATTATTGTTTATGACTAAAGGATCTGGACTTTCTAATAGAATTGGATTAAATGTTCTTTCACATCCAAATTCGTCATTAACAGTCAAGACATATGACCCAGCACTTAAATTAAATATGTCCTCAGTTATTTCTCCATTTGACCATAGATACGAATAGTTACCTGATCCACCATTAACTGAAATATTAATAAATCCGTCAGATTGATCAGCCCCAGAAACTTCGAAATCTGAATAATCTGAGATTTCTTGTACTTCCAGAGTAATTTCTTCTGGTTCCAGAATTTCGTATGTTTCAGTACCAGCACAACCATTTGGGTCAGTAGCAATTACTGTATAAATTCCAGCTCCAAAATTCACCAAGTTTTGTTCTGAAGAGACAATGTTATTATTTGTGTCAGTCCATTCAAAACTATAATTTGTGTTTTCTAGTCCATCATCAACATCGATATTTATTTGACCTGTTTCGTCACCAAAACATGGTAAAACATTTACAATTGGATTCGTCAGTGATATGTTTATGAGCGAAGGTGGTTGGTCTACATTAACACTTTGAGTGATTGTATTTCCGTTTGCATCAGTAACTAAAATAGTATATATGTCCGCACCAATGTTTTCTAAATCCTCGTCTGTCGATATTATGTCCCCATTTGAGTTTGTCCATACATAATCAATTGGCTCAGCTCCGCCAATCACTTCAATATCAATCGCTCCTGTTTCATCGCCAAAACATGGGACTGACCAGAATGAATCCCCATTTTCATATAAATCTTGTAGGTTATCATCATTTATTAAGGTCATTTCATCGGGCTGAGTTATTTCAACTGTTACAGTGTCCGAGCAGCCATTTTCGTCAGTTACTACAGCAGTATAAGTACCAGCTCCGATATTTTCTAGATTGCCTTGCTCGTTAGCAGTTACAGCATTACCATCTTGGTCTGTCCAGTTATAAGTATATACTTGAGTTCCTCCGGTGGTTGTGAGGTTGATAAATCCATCAGTTTGTTCATAACCGGAAACACCGTATCCAGTATAGTCAGAGTGTTCTTCAGTTACTTCAACTCCAATTGTTGGTTCAGTTATTTCAACTGTTACAGTGTCTGAGCAGCCATTTTCGTCAGTAACTACAGCGGTATAAGTACCTGCTCCG
>PKDT01000068.1 GCA_002863085.1 Flavobacteriales bacterium | reverse complement strand
ATGAGATGAAACAGAGGGTTTTCAAACTGACTAACAGCGAACAATCATTTAGACTTTGGATGGGAACATTTCACTCTGTATTTGCAAAAATTTTAAGAATTGAAGGATACAGGCTAAATTATTCAGAAAATTTTTCAATTTATGACAATGATGATTCAATAAAAATTATTCGAAGAATTATTAAAGATAAAAATCTAGACAAAGACGATTATAATCCAAGATTCATACACGCAAAGATTTCAATTTTAAAAAATAGACTGATTGACTGGAAGAGATACTCAACTAATGATGAGTTTTTAGAAAACGACAAGATTCGAAACCAGGAAGAATTTTTAGACATTTATAAAGAATATTCAGAGTTTTGCTTCAAATCTAATTCAATGGACTTTGATGACTTACTGATTAACACTCATAAGTTATTTCAAAATTATACAGAAACTTGTGAAAAGTATCAGGATATTTTTAGGTATGTTATGATTGATGAATATCAAGACACCAACCTTGTTCAAGATTCAATTGTTCAACAGCTTAGTTACAAGCACAAGAATATTTGTATTGTAGGCGATGATTCTCAAAGCATATATTCATTTCGCGGAGCCAATATCAACAATATTTTGAGATTCAAGTCTGTTTTTAAAGAAACAACTGAATTTAAACTTGAACAAAATTATAGATCTACAAAAAATATTGTAAATGTTGCAAACACTCTAATTAAAAATAATTTTCAAAAAATTGACAAAACAATATTTAGTAATAATGAAACAGGAGATGAAGTGGATATTATTGAATATTACAACGACCGAGATGAGGGTCAAAAAACTGCTGAAATAATAAATTCAATTAAACTATCTTCAAATAATTTAAACCAAATTGCTATTTTATATCGAAATAACAGTCAATCTAAGTCGTTCGAAGATGCGTTAAGGAAATTAGGTATAGGCTACAAAATTTTTGGAGGCTTATCATTTTATCAACGAAAAGAAATTAAAGATATTATTGCTTACTTGAGGTTAATAATTAATAACAACGATGAAGAATCTCTACTAAGGATTATAAATTACCCCACCAGAGGAATAGGCTCAACTACTGTTCAAAAACTTAGAGATTTTGCTAAAAAAAATGACAAGACGATCTGGAAAGCTCTTTCTTGTGACTTAAGTAATATAAATATTAGTTCAGGGGCTAAAAATAAACTATCAGAATTTACCAATGTATTGAGAAAATTATTCAATATGCAGAACGACAATGTTTTTAACATTGCTCAGAATCTAGAGACAGAGGTTGGCATTATTAAAAGGCTAAGTCTTGACGACAGTGATGAAAATTTGAATAAACTTCAAAATATTAGTGAACTTTTTAACAGCCTTAAATTATTTTCCTTAAAAGAATATAATAACAGTTTAAGAGATTTTATAAACGAAATTTCTTTAGACGAAACAAAAGACGAAAATGAAATTTCAAATAAAGTTAACCTTATGACAATTCATCAGTCTAAGGGATTAGAATTTTCGTATGTTTTTGTAACTGGACTCGAAAACGGTATTTTTCCATCTGCCAGAAGTGTGAAGAACAAGTCTGGAATTGAAGAAGAGAGAAGATTATTATATGTTGCAATAACAAGGGCAAGTAAAAAAATTAAAATTTCATATTGCCAAAATAGATTTCAATTTGGTACAATTCAGTCAACTGAAAAAAGCCTATTTCTTGATGAATTGAAAGATTGTACAAACTTCGTTTGTGAAAATGAATACCAAGAACAAAGAACTGTAGGTAATGGTTACACACAAAAAAGAAGTTTTTACAGAGAGAAAACAAACATTTCTTTTCCATCATCGCTCAAGAAGGTGAAGTACACTAACTACAAAGACAATAGGGGCTTAGTTGAAGGTATGAAAATTAACCACAACATTTTTGGAAAAGGATTAATTTTATCAGTTGACGAAAATCATGGAAATGAAAAAATCAAAGTTATATTTGATAATTTTGGTAAAAAAATACTTCTAACAAAATTTGCCAAATTTGAAATAATAAAATAAAATTACTATTTAATTGTTTTCTTTTATATGTTTGTATCAAAGTTAATGACTCCTACTATGAAATATAATACACAAAAAGATCAACTTATCATACCAGAATACGGAAGACACATACATTCTATGGCTAATGGTCTTAAAAATATCAAAGACAAGAAAAAAAGGAATCAACAAGCCCAAGTTCTAATTAACATAATGGGCAATCTAAATCCCCACCTAAGAGACAACGAAGAGTACAAGTACAAGTTGTGGGATAACCTTTTTACTATATGTAAAAATGATATTGACATCAACTCACCCTATGAAAAACCAAGTCCAAAAAAAGAATTGACAATAATAGAAAGAATTGACAATACACAAGGAAGTGTTAAACACAAACATTACGGCAGGTTAATAATTGACTTAATCAAAGAAACTGTAAAAATTACAGACTCAAAAGTTAAAGTTTATTTAATAAAACTCATAGCTCTTCAAATGAAAAGATCGTATATGAGCTGGAATCAATCAAATGTTCAAGATTCTCAGATATGGGAGGACCTCGAGTTTTTTTCAAATCACAAACTTGAGTTGGATAAAACCACTGTAATTCCTGTCTATCCAACCAATAATGTTGTGAGAAAAAAAAATTTTCACAAAAAGTCAATAAAAAAAAACTATTCTAGAAAATAAATGGGCAGTTTTAAAATAGTTGGTGGGAAAAAATTATCAGGCACCATCATACCACAAGGTGCAAAAAATGAAGCACTTCAGGTTATTTCAGCCGTCCTCCTGACAGATGAAGAAATAACAATCCATAATATTCCCAACATTCTAGACGTAACATACTTAATGGAAATACTGGAGGGGCTAGGTGTTTCAATCTCAAAGATTAATAATAACTCTTATAAGTTCCAAGCAAAAAGTATAAAAAAAAATTATCTACAAACTCAAGAATTTCAAAATAAATCTAACAAGATAAGAGGCTCAGTGATGATTATGGGTCCTCTACTAGCACGATTGAAAAGTACTATACTCTATCCGCCAGGTGGCGACAAGATTGGTAGAAGAAGATTGGATACACATTTCATCGGTTTAGAAAATCTAGGAGCCAATTTTGAATTAAGAAACAATAATTCGTATAAAGTTTCATGTAAAAAACTTACTGGCAAATTCATATTATTAGAAGAAGCATCAGTTACAGGAACAGCAAACATCATAATGGCTGCAGTAATGGCAGAAGGAACCACAACATTATATAATGCGGCTTGTGAACCTTATATTCAACAACTTTGTAAAATGCTAAATTCAATGGGTGCGGATATCAAAGGCATAGGGTCAAATAAAATTAAAATCAATGGTGTATCTAAAATTAGTGGTTGTATGCACACTATCTTACCTGACATGATTGAAATTGGCAGTTTGATTGGCCTTGCAGCAATGACTAAATCCGAAATTAAAATCAAAAACACCTCAATTGAAAATCTTGGAAACATAATACATGTTTTTCGAAAAATAGGAGTAAAAATCAATATAACTGATGATGATATAATTGTCAAAGGCCAAAACAAATACAAAATCGAACCGTTCATTAACGGATCAATTTTAACCATTTCAGATTCTCCCTGGCCAGGATTTACTCCTGATCTTCTTAGCATTGTCCTCGTTACGGCTACTCAGGCAGAAGGGAATCTACTTATTCATCAAAAAATGTTTGAAAGTAGACTTTTTTTTGTTGATAAATTAATTGACATGGGAGCTAAAATTATATTATGCGACCCGCATAGAGCATCGATAACTGGAATAAATCGTAAATATCAACTCAGAGGGACTACAATGACATCACCTGACATAAGAGCAGGTATAGCACTTCTTATTGCTGCAATGTCAGCTAAAGGAACAAGTATAATTCATAACGCAGAACAAATTGATCGTGGATATGAGAACATTGTAATTAGATTGCAAAAACTTGGTGCTCAAATAGAACGTTTGTAATTTAATAGGTCAATTTGACATAGTTAATTAATTTGGCTTGATATTTGAAGCATATATAAAAAAATAAATAATGGCACGAAAAACAAAAAAAACAAAAACTGATGAATTAAATGAGGAAATTTCTAACCTCAAAGACAAATATTTGAGACTTGCTGCTGAATTTGAAAACTATAAAAAAAGAACGACAAAAGAAAAATTAGACTCTACAAATTATGGCAAGGAAAGCATAATAAAACCACTTCTAACAATTCTTGATGATTTTGAAAGAGCAAATAAAAATATAAAAAAGGATAATGAAGGATATATTCTCATTAATCAAAAAATAATTGACATTTTTTCTAAGCATCAACTAAAAAAAATACAAATTGAAAACGAAGAAATATTTGATGTAGAAAAACATGAAGCAATAAGTAGTTTAGACGTAAAAGATAAAAATAAGAAGGGTAAAATAGTTGAGGTAATTGAGTCAGGTTATAAACTTGGTGAAAAAATCATTAGATACCCTAAAGTAATAATTGGAAAATGAACAAAAGAGACTATTATGAAGTTCTTGGAATAAACAAAAGTGCAACTTCCAAAGATATTAAACAAGCCTATCGAAAGTTAGCAATAAAATATCACCCTGACAGAAATGAAGGTAATAAAAATGCTGAAGAAAAGTTTAAAGAAGCAGCCGAAGCATATGAGGTTCTGAGTAATGCCGAGAAAAAAGCCAGATATGACCAATTTGGACATCAAGGTATGGCCGGTGGAGGTGGTTTTGGCGGTGGCTTCTCAAATATGAGTGATATATTCGAACAACATGGGGATATTTTTGGAGACATTTTTGGAAGTGCATTTGGTAGACAAAGCTCTGGTAGAAGAGTTACAAAAGGCAGCAACCTAAGAATTAGAATTAAATTATCTCTCAAGGAAATTCATGAAGGAGCAGTTAAAAAAATTAAAATAAAGAGACTTGTTCCAGACCCAGAAACAAAATTTAAAACCTGCTCATACTGTAATGGAACTGGAAAAATTACTAAAGTTGCCAATACAATTCTTGGGCAAATGCAAACTACATCAGTATGTCACTATTGTCAAGGAAGTGGTAAGATTGTGACGTCAAAATCCAGAAATGCTAATAGTAATGGTATGATTAGTAAGGAAGAATTAACAGAAATTTCTATACCCGCTGGAGTTTCTGAAGGTATGCAACTTAAAGTAAGAGAAAAGGGAAATCACGCACCTTTTGGTGGAATCCCTGGAGATTTGTTGGTTTTAATTGAGGAAGAATCTCACCCTGAACTAGTAAGAGAGGGAAAAAATCTTCATTTTGATTTATATATCAGTATTCCTGATGCGGTAATTGGTTGTCAAGCTGAAGTACCTACCATTAATGGGAAGGCTAAGATTAATATACAAAGTGGTGTACAAAGTGGCAAAATACTCCGACTAAAATCAAAAGGGCTTAGTGACATTGAGTCAGGCCTCAAAGGCGACCTTCTGGTACATATAAATGTTTGGACACCCAATTCCATAAATAAAGAACAAAAAAAGTTTTTTGTTGAACAAAGTAATGCAAAAGAATTTAGGCCTCAGCCCAAAAATCAAAAATCATTTTTTGAAAAAGTAAAGGAAATGTTTAATTAAGAGTCCAGGTGATGCAAAAAATTCTAATTATTGAGGACGAAGTCTCTATAAGAAATGTATTAGTAAGAATTTTAAAGGATGAAAACAAAAATTTTGTCATTGATGAATCTTCTAATGGTATTGAAGGCCTTGAGAAACTTTATAAAGGACAATATGATCTGGTTATATGTGATATTAAGATGCCCAAATTGGACGGGATTGAAGTTTTAAGTAAGGCGATTGAAAGTGGTAGCGAAACTCCTTTTATTATGATATCAGGCCACGGGGATATAGATACAGCGGTAAATTGCATAAAAAAAGGCGCATTCGATTACATTTCTAAACCTCCTGACCTCAACAGACTGCTTACGACTGTAAGGAATGGTCTCAACACAAACAAACTTCAAAACGAAAATAGAAGCTTGAAAAAAAAATTCAAGTTTGATAATCAAATGATTGGTGATTCTTATCAAATTAAAGAAATCCACAAAATAATTGAAAAAATTTCAAACACGGATGCTCGAGTCTTGATAACGGGGGAAAATGGGACTGGTAAAGAACTTATTGCAAAAGCAATTCATAAAAGTAGTAATAGATCTAAAATTCCTATGATTGAAGTTAATTGCGCCGCAATACCATCAGAGTTAATTGAAAGTGAACTATTTGGACACGAAAAGGGATCATTTACGTCAGCTCATAAAATGAAAAAAGGGAAATTTGAACTAGCTGATCAAGGTACTATTTTTTTAGATGAGATTGGTGACATGTCACTGCAAGCACAAGCTAAAGTTTTAAGAGCTCTACAGGAAAATAAAATTACCAGAGTGGGTGGAGAAAAGGAATTTAAAATTGATGTTAGAGTAATCGCTGCGACAAATAAAAATCTACAAGAAGAAATAAAAAACGGTCAATTTCGAGAAGATTTGTTACACAGAATAAGTGTCATCCCAATACATGTTCCAGCTCTGAGAGACAGAACAGAAGATATTCCATTAATTGTAAAACATTTCTTGAAAATTATATGTAATGAGCATGGTGTTTCTACTAAAGTTATAAAGGATGATGCGATTGATTTACTTAAAAAACATCATTGGCCTGGTAATGTAAGAGAGCTTAAAAATGTAGTAGAGAGATTAATAATTTTATCAGAAGAAATAATTACAAAAGAGGATATAAAAAACTATAATTAATTATTTTAATTCACCTTCTCTAAGAGAAATATTGAAACTATTTTTCAACTTGTTGAATATTTTTAACATTTCTAAATCAACCTCTCCATCAGTTAATGTCTTTTGGTAATTTTGAAACCTAAATGAAAGAGAATATGATTTCTTATCACTCGAAATGTTATCGCCTTGATAAACATCAAACAACGTAATATTTTTTAGTATAGATATATTTAGATTCATAACTGAGGTTTTTATATCTGAGTACGAAATATTTTTATCTATCAAAAGTGACAGATCACGTGAAACATTAGGAAATTTTGAGACAGGAGCATATTTAACATATTTAGATAAAAAAATTTCATGAAGATGAGAAACAGAAATATTTGCAAAAAACACCTCTTTCTTTATGCCATAGGAAAGAAGAATTTCTTTTGGATATTGGCCAAATTCAGCAATTTTTTCTCCATTTCTTAAAACACAAAATGAGTTTGAATTGGTTGACTTATTTGGTTGAACATTAATGTCATCCATGATTAAACCACATCTAACTAATAACATTTCAACAATCCCCTTGACAACAAAAATATCCGACTTTTTTTCTCTATCATTCCAGTTTTTTTGTCTGTAATTTCCAGTAATTCCAATGTGAATTTTTTCTGTCTCAATGAATCCTTTATTTTCTTCAATGCCGTAAGTATTTCCAAACTCGAAAAATTTCACATCACTAATTTGCCTATTTAAATTATATGAAATAGATGTTAACATTCCATGAATCATTGATGTTCTCAGGACAGACAAATCTTTACTTAATGGATTAAGTAATTTAACCGGCTTTATTTTTTTATGTAAATCAAATTTTGTTGTCTTTTCTGGAACTAGTGAGTTATTTTGAATCTCAAAAAAACTATTTGCAATGAGTAAATTTGAAATCATCTTTCTAAAACCATCAATATTAAGTTTATTAGTTTTTGATGATACACTAAAAGATATGTTTTTTGCAGAGGGCAAATTGTCAAATCCATAAATTCTGGAAACCTCCTCTACTAAGTCGATAGGTCTGATAACATCTACTCGATAACTTGGGACGTTTACTTCAATTTTAGAAGTATCTATTTCATTAACCTTGAATCCTAAATCCGATAGAATTTTAATAATGGAATCATCATCAATTTTATAGCCCAATACTTTATGGCAGTAATCATATTTAAAAATGATTTTATTATCGTGATTATTTTTAGAATTGTAATTTAATTGAGGACCAAGAGATCCACCACAAAAATTCACAATCAAATTTGCAGCTCTTTTTAAAGAATATTCACAATTATTGTAATCAACTCCTCTTTCAAATCTGTAAGATGAATCTGTCGATATACTGTGAAATTTAGATGTTTTACGTATTTTTTGTGAATCAAAACAAGCTGACTCTAACAATATTTTACTGGTACTTGTGTCAACACAGCTCAAATTTGAGCCCATCACTCCACCCAGACAAAGAACATTTTTTTCATCTGCAATAACAATGTCATTAGTACTAAGTTTGTAACTTTTATTTTCAAGAGAAACAAAATTTTCGGATTTGTAAGCATTTCTAACAACTAGTTTATTACCATTTATTTTACCTAAATCATACGCATGCAAAGGATTGCCAGTTTCATACAAAACAAAATTTGTAATATCTACAACATTATTAACAGATTTCAAACCCAGGGAATGTAAAATTAACTTCAACCAAATTGGTGATTCACCTACCTTAACATTGTCAATACAAATACCATTAAAATTTACACACAAGTCATTATTTTTTATATCGATATCATAATTCGATAATTTTTCATGGGGTGAAAATTCAGAAACATCAGGAATTTTCATAGATAAATTATGACCCCTGTGATTAAAATAAGCCAAAAGATCTCTACAAACTCCAATATGTCCAAAAGCATCAGTTCTGTTTGGTGTTAAACCTAAATCAAAAACATAATCTTTTTTAACGTCATAGTAACTTGAAACTGAATCACCAACTTTAGAGTCTTCTGGAATAACAGCAATGCCATCATTATTGTTATTTAAGCCAAACTCAAATTCGGAGCACAACATTCCCTCAGACTTGACATCTCTTATTTTAACATTGTTAATTTTTAAAGACTCACCTCTAAAATTTGTAATTGTACAACCAGGCAAAGCAACAACCACATGCATATTTATTTTAATATTTTTTGCTCCACAAATAATTTGTTTTGTGCTAGTTCCAACATTTACCTTTGCAATTTGTAAACGATCGGCATTAGGATGCTTTTCTAGTTTAACAACCTTACCAATTAAAAGTTTATCAAAACTTGAATAAAATTCCTTGACACCTTCCACCTCAAGGCCGGTTGATGTCAAAATTTCACTGATTTCTTGTGGAGATTCGGAGAATTTCAAAATTTTTCTCAACCAATTATATGATACCTTCATTTATACTATATTATATGTAAATGTAACAAATATTGAATACTAGAATGCTCTTAATATTAAAAAATTATGATACTGAACTCCACTTGAGCATTTTACTGTATTTTTTATAAAAAAATTGATTTATGTTCCTGTTATGACTATGAGCTAATTCAAAGTCTTCCTTGATTATTTTTTGAGCATCTAGTCTGGCATTTTTTAATATGCCATTATCCTTAATCAAACTTGATAATTTTAAATTTAACAATCCACTTTGACGTGTTCCCAAGACATCACCCGGCCCTCTCAATTTTAGATCAATTTCAGATATCTTAAAACCGTCATTGGTATCTACCATGGCTTTTAGTCTTGTTTTTGAATCATTTGTTAGTTTGTTTGAGGTCAATAATATGCAATGTGACTTGTTCACGCCTCTACCTACTCTTCCTCTCAGTTGATGAAGTTGTGATAGCCCAAATTTTTCTGCATTTTGAATAACCATAACTGAAGCATTAGGTACATTTACTCCTACTTCAACAACAGTAGTTGAAACTAAAATTTGTGTTTTGTTTAATAAAAAATTGCTCATTTCAGATAATTTATCATCATTATTCATTTTTCCATGGAGCATTGAAACTTGAAAACCTTTTTTACCGAAAATAGTTTTCATATTTTCATAACCGTCCATAAGATTTTTATAATCTAGTGTCTTACTTTCCTCAATTAACGGGTAGACAACATATACTTGTCTATTTTGATTTAGTTCATCAAAAATAAAACTGTATATTTTTTTTAGATCTTTAAAATAAAAATGTTTTGTATTAACAGGCTTTCTATTTGGTGGGAGTTGATCAATAACTGAAAAATCTAAATCGCCATAGGCTGTCATTGCTAATGTTCTAGGGATTGGAGTAGCTGTCATAACAAGAACATGTGGAAAAATCATGTTATTAGACCATAACTTAGCTCTTTGAGAGACACCAAACTTATGTTGTTCGTCAATTATTACAAGACCTAAATTGAAAAATTTGACGTTGTCTTGTATCAAAGCATGAGTTCCAACAACTATATCAATTTGATTATTTTTTAAACTTGTAACTATGCTAGTTTTTTTCCTTGTGGATAACTTCCCAGTTAATAGTTCAACATTAATATTTAATTTATCGGAAAATTCTTTAATTGACTCAAAATGTTGATTAGCCAAAATCTCAGTTGGTGCCATTACACAGGACTGAAAGCCGTTATCTTTTGAAATTAACATGGACATCACAGCAACAACAGTTTTTCCTGAGCCAACGTCTCCTTGCAACAAGCGGTTCATTTGAAAACCTGAGCCAAGATCATTTCTAATTTCTTTCATTACCTTTTTTTGAGCATTGGTTAATTCAAATTGAAGGTGATTGAAATAAAAATCATTGAAAAACTTTCCAACTTTGTTAAACTTAAATGATTTATTTCTTTTTTTTCTAATGATTTTATTTTTGAAAAGAGTTAACTGTAAGAAGAATAGCTCTTCGTATTTGAATCTGTTAATTGATTTTAATAAAATTTCATTATTGGATGGGAAGTGCATATTTTTAAATGACAATTGTCTTGAAATAAATGAATACTTGTTAATAATTGACGATGATAAGTTTTCATTTACGAAGTTTTCAACCTTAGATAAAAGATTTTTTATCAAAATTGAAATTCCTTTACTGTTTAATCCAACATTTTTTAATTTTTCTGTGGAGTGGTAAACAGGATGTATTGGAGATAATTTTAATAATTCACTATTTTTTATTGGTTCCATTTCGGGGTGCGCAAAAGAAATTTTTCCACCATAAATGTTTGGTCTTCCAAAAATTAAATATTTCTGATTTTTTTTTATTGAATTTAATAACCAATTAATACCCTTGAAAAAAATTATTTCAACTTTACCAGTTTCGTCAGTAAATTCAACAACTAGTCTTTTTTTTCTTCCGGTTCCAATCACTGAAATTCTTTCTACAGTTCCAATTAATTGGAAATCAATATCGAAATTTTTTATCTGACTTATCTTGTATACTTTAGAACGATCAATGTAACGAAATGGAAAAAAAGTTAGTAAGTCATAAAAATTAAAAATCGATAGTTCCGTGTTCAGTAGAGCAGCTCTTTTTGGACCAACACCTTTGAGAAATTCTATTTTTGTTTCTAAAACAGACACAAATCAAGATTCAAGTATGTTCTCTATGGAATTTAAATAATCTTGTTTGACCACCTCAATATTTCCAAAATCCATATCATCAATAACAATTTTACCATTCGAAACTTCACCTAAAAATGTATAGTTTGATTTGTTCTTAAGAAAGTTTTCAAAAATTTTCTTTTTTTTGGGATCTATTGACACAACAACCCTACTTTGGGATTCGCCAAATAAATATGCATCTAATCGAAAATCATGATTTGTAAAAATATCAAATCCAAGGTTATTTGCAATACATGACTCTATGAGTGCTACATATAATCCACCGTCAGAAACGTCGTGAGCTGAATTTATTTGTCCAGATTCAATCAGTGAAGATATAGTTTTATGTAACAGTAACTCCGATTCAATATCAAAAAAAGGAGCTGGACTTGAGTCAATATTTAAATAGTTTGCAAGATATTCAGACGAGGATATGTCATCGTAACAATCACCAATTAGATATATTAGGTCACCTTTGTTTTTGAAATTCAAAGTCATTGTCTTTTCCTTGTCATGGACTAAACCAATCATTCCAATTGTTGGTGTTGGAAAACAGGGCTCTGCACCATCTTTAGTAACAGTTTGATTATAAAAACTTACATTACCGCCGGTTACTGGTGTGTTGAGTTTTTCACATGCAAATTTCATTCCCTCTATTGATTTAACAAACTGCCAATAAACTTCAGGATCGTAGGGATTACCAAAGTTTAGACAATTTGTTATAGCAAGAGGCTTTCCTCCAGAACAAATTATATTTCGTGCAGCTTCACAAACTGCGATTGCACAACCAATCTCCGGGTCTGCATGAACATATCTGGCATTACAATCAACTGTCATAGCCAATGCCTTATTAGTATCCTTTAAGTTGACAATAGATGCGTCTGATGGTAAATTTGTTCCCATATTGACAGTTCCTACCATTGAATCATATTGTTGATATATCCACTTTTTTGATGCAATATTTGGTAATTTAATAATTTCATTTGCAACTTGGATAATATTTTCAGGCGGGAGAATTTTTGAAATTCTAAAATTCTTATATTCTTTATAATATTCAGGCTCTTTGTATTCCCTCTGATAAACCGGTGCCCCCCCACCGAGGACTAAAGATTTTGAGGGAACTGAAGCAATAAGCTCATTATTAAAATAAAATTCGAGCATATCACCGTCTGTTACCTCACCAATTTTTTCGCAATTTAAATCCCATTTTTTAAATATTTTTAGAGCCGAGGACTCCTTTCCTTTTTTTATAACTAATAACATCCGCTCTTGAGACTCAGAAAGAAGGATCTCATGAGGCAGCATATTTTGTCTTGTTGGTACCTTTTCCAGATTAATTTTCATACCACAGTTACCTGAGCTACTCATTTCAGATGTTGAACAAATTATTCCAGCTGCACCCATATCTTGCATTCCAACTAATGTATTTGTCTTAGATAATTCCATCGTGGCTTCAAGTAATAATTTTTCTTGAAAAGGATCACCAACTTGAACTGACGGGATATCATTCATGGAGTCCTCAGTCAAATCTTTAGAAGCAAATGCAGCACCGTTAATTCCGTCCTTGCCTGTTGAAGAACCTACAATAAAGACTGGGTTGCCTGCCCCTTTCGCAACCGCAGAAATCATGTCACCTTTCTTCATAATACCAGCTGAAAAGGCATTAACTAGAGGATTTGCGTTGTAGCTCTTATCAAAAAAGGTTTCACCACCTACAGTTGGAATACCAAATGAGTTGCCATAGTCTCCAATACCTCTGACAACACCTTTTAGCAACCATTGAGTTCTATTATTTTTCAACTCACCAAACCTTAGGGAATTTAACTGGGCAATTGGTCGAGCTCCCATTGTGAAAATATCTCTATTTATGCCACCTACACCGGTAGCAGCACCTTGATAAGGCTCCAAAGCAGAGGGGTGATTGTGGGACTCAATTTTGAATGCACATGCCAAACCATCACCAATATCAACGAGGCCGGCATTTTCTTCTCCGGCTTCGACTAACATTTGACTGCCTTTCTTAGGTAATTTTTTTAACCATAAAATTGAGTTTTTGTAGGAACAATGCTCTGACCACATGACTGAGTATATACTTAATTCAGTGAAATTTGGTTTACGATTTAGAATCTGGCATATCTTGTCAAATTCCTCGCGTAGAAGTCCAAGACTTTCTGCATCATTATAATTTGTAGGTGATTTCATTGGCGGCTATTAGATAAAAATTACACTAAAAATAAATATTTATAAATTATATATGTCATTAATTATAAATATTTTAAAAATGACATCAGCTTTTAAAGGATTTCTGACATTTTTTAACTAGATTGAAGGTAAATAAGTACCCCCTTAAAATGGAAAAATTAAATTTATATAGTTTAGACGAAAGGTATAATAAACTCTATCCAAAAGATGACATGATTGCTGTTACTACAAGTAATGGAATCAAAAAATATAGTTCGTCAGAATTCGTTGAAATTTCAAATAAACTTGCATCTGCATTAATAGAGCTAGGTGTAAAAAAACAAGATAAAATTTGCATAGTCTCACCAAATCGTCCCGAGTGGAGTCTTTTAGACATGTCAATAAGCAAAGTAGGTGCAATAAATGCACCAATTTATCCAAATATAACAAGAGAAGAATATAAATATATAATAAATGACTGTGGAGCAAAATTAGTTTTTGTTGGTTCAAATGATATATATCAAAATGTTAAAGGTTTAGTTGAAGAAATTGATTGTCTTGATGAAATTATTTCATTCGATAATTTAAAGAATTTAAGAAACTTCAATGATTTGATTGATTTGGGTTCTAAAAAAAATAACAAACAAAAAATATTTGAAATTCAAAACTCAATTAATGAAGAAGATTTATTTACTCTTATTTATACATCCGGAACCACTGGAAATCCAAAAGGAGTAATGTTGAGTCACAAAAACGTATTAAGTCAAGTAAAGGCAGTTAAAAACCTTCTTCCTGTTGGGATAAACGACAGAGCCATTAGCTTTCTTCCGTTGTGCCATGTATTTGAACGAATGGTAGAGTATTTTTACATGTATACTGGAGTATCTATCTATTACTCGAGAGGAATTGACTACATAGGTGACGACCTGAAAATTATCAAACCTACTATTATGCCTACAGTTCCAAGATTGCTTGAAAAAGTCTATGACAAAATCTTAACCAAGGGTAACGAGCTGAAAGGTTTAAAAAGATTATTATTTTTCTGGGCTGTAAACTTGGGACTGAATCACCAATACAACAAAAAAAATGGACTTCTATATGAACTTCAATTGTCAATAGCAAATAAATTAATCTTTAACAAGTGGAGGGAAGCAGTTGGAGGAAGAATGAGATTCATTTTTTCTGGTGCATCTGCTTTACAAGAAAGAATAGCTAAAATATTTACTGCAGCTCAAATGCCAGTTCTTGAAGGCTATGGCTTATCCGAAACATCGCCAGTTATTTCAGTTAATCTAGCTCATACCAATGATGCCTGTTATGGTACAGTTGGTACACTAATTGATGGTGTTGAATTAAAACTTATTCATGAAGATGGTATGAAAGATGGCGAAGGAGAAATTGTAGTTAGAGGTCCTAATATTATGATGGGATATTTCAACAAAGCAGATGAAACAAAGAAAGTTCTAACAAATGACGGTTGGTTTCATACTGGTGATATTGGTCGCTTAGTTGACGATAAATATTTAAAAATCACTGATCGAAAAAAAGAGATTTTTAAAACATCAGGCGGCAAATATATTGCTCCTCAAGTCATGGAAAACAAATTTAAAGAATCTAGACTAATTGAACAGATAATTGTAATAGGTGAAGGTGAAAAACATGCAGCTGCTTTGATAGTTCCCTCAACAGAAGGATTAAATTTTTGGTGTAATAAGCACAAGATAAATATTAAAGAAATAACCGAAATTATAAAAAATGACAAGGTGTTAAAGAAATTTGATAATGAGGTTGAACAATTCAACAGCTTTTTTAATCCTTATGAAAGAATTAAAGTTTTTAGACTTTTAAGCTCACCATGGTCAGTTGATGGTGGCGAGTTGACTGCAACAATGAAACTAAGGAGAAAAAATATAATAAAAAAATACTCTAAACAATACAACGAAATTTACAGATGAACAAAAAAATAAATAAAGTTGCCGTCATAGGTTCAGGAATAATGGGTTCAAGAATAGCGTGCCATTTTGCTAATATAGGTGTGAAAGTTTTATTACTTGATATAACGTCTGATAATAAGGAGTTTAAAAACCAAATTGTTTATGATTCACTTAAAAAAACAATAAAATCAAAGCCTGCCCCCCTCTACAAAAAAGAATTTAGTGATAGAATTGAAATTGGAAATTTGGATGATGATTTAAAAAAAATAGAATCTTGCGACTGGATTCTAGAAGCAATAATAGAAAATCTAGAAATAAAAAAGCAGCTTTTCAAAAACATTGAAAAGTACCGAACAAAGGGCTCAATAATTAGCTCAAATACCTCTGGAATTCCAATTGAAAGCATGCTTAAGGATAGAAGTTCCGACTTTTGTGAATATTTTTGTGGAACACATTTTTTTAACCCACCAAGGTACTTAAAGCTTCTTGAAATTATTCCTTCATCTAAAACTAATAAAAATCTCATAACCTTCTTGATGTCATATGGTGAAAAGTTTCTGGGCAAAACTACTGTGTTATGCAATGATACGCCAGCATTTATAGCCAATAGAGTCGGAGTTGCGGGTATTTGTTCATTGTTTAAAATTATCGGTGAACTGAACCTAACAATTGATGAAGTCGACAGATTAACTGGTCAGATAATTGGTCGTCCAAAGTCTGCAACATTTCGAACATCAGACTTAGTTGGCTTAGATACTTTGGCACGTGTTGCTGAAGGCGTATACAATAACTGTCAAAATGATGAACATCGTGATATATTTAAACTTCCCAATTTTATTACTAAAATGATTGATAAAAACATGCTTGGTAGTAAAACACAAAAAGGCTTTTACAAAAAAGATGTTGACAGCAATGGTAAAAAAATAATTCTCAGCTTAGACATTGACTCACTTGAATATCGCAAGGCTCCTAAACCAGAATTTGAATTATTGAAAAAGACTAGAAAAATTAGTTCTTTGAGTGAAAGGTTACCAATGTTAATTGTTTCAAATGATTTAGCCTCTCAATTTTATAAAAAAATGTTTGCATTTATGTTTTCATATGTTTCTCACCGCATAAATGAAATTTGTGACGAAATATACAAAATTGATAAAGCTATGTGTGCTGGTTTTGGTTGGAAGATTGGCCCATTCGAAATGTGGGACCAAATCGGGATAGACAAAGGTATTCAATTAATTAAAGACGAAAACCTCAAAATACCAAGTTGGATTGAGAAAGTTAATATTAAAAGTTTTTATAAGTCAGTTGATGGAAATGAAAGTATTTATTCAAAAGAAACAAAAAATTTCAAGCCAATTCCTGTTCTTAACAAATTGATTAATTTAAAATCATTAAAAGATAATTCATTAGTTTGGAAAAACGAGGGTGTTTCTCTAATCGATATAGGAGATGATATTCTTAACATTGAATTTCACACCAAGTTAAACTCAATCGGTAAAGAAGTAATTGAGGGAATTAATCATGGCTTAGACATTGCTGAAAAAGATTATAAAGGTTTGGTAATAGGGAACCAAGGAGAGCACTTTTCAGCTGGTGCCGATATAAGTATGATTTTCACATTAATTGTTGAACAGGAGTGGAAAATTTTAGAGGACGCTGTAAAAACATTTCAAAATACTTCAATGAGAATTAGATACTCTGACATACCTGTCGTCGTAGCTACTCATGGATTAGTTTTGGGTGGAGGTTGTGAATTGTCACTTCACGCAGATGCTGTTCAAGCGGCTGCCGAGTCATATATTGGACTTGTAGAATTAGGAGTTGGTCTAATTCCTGGAGGTGGCGGCACAAAAGAAATGGCACTCAGAGCATCCCATATGTACTATGATGGAGATATTGAACTTCCAAGACTCAAAGAGTTCTTTCTTAATATTGGCCAAGCCAAAGTTGCAACATCTGCTCACGAGGCTTTTGATCTAGGATATCTTCAAAACGGAAAAGACAATATTTCTATCAACTCTGACAAGCTGATACAAGATGCAAAAGAAAAGGTTAATTTTATTCATAATCTTGGCTATACTAAACCTATAATGGATAAAAAGATAAAAGTTTTGGGCAAAGATGGTTTAGGTATGTTTCTGATTGGAGCGGATACATTTGAACATGGTGGATACATAACCAAGCATGAACAACTAATGTGCGAAAAATTAGCATATGTTCTTTGTGGTGGAAATCTATCTTCTCCAACTAATGTTACTGAACAATATCTTCTTGACATCGAAAGAGAAGCTTTTTTGTCACTTTGCGGAGAACCCAAAACACTTGAAAGAATAAAACATATGTTAGAAAAAGGCAAACCACTCAGAAATTAATTATGGAAGAAGTATATATAGTTAATGCATATAGAAGTGCAGTATCAAAAGCAAAAAAAGGCAAACTTAGATTTACTAGACCCGACGATTTAGGAGCAGAAATAATAAGTCAAATAACCAAGAAAATTCCTGGGTTCAATAATAATTTTATCAACGATGTAATCGTAGGTAATGCGACACCTGAAGCTGAACAAGGTCTAAATATAGGAAGGATGATCTCATTATTAGGACTTAATACTGTTAAAGTACCTGGTATGACTGTAAATAGGTATTGCTCGTCCGGACTTGAATCTGTTGCGTTGGCCGCAGCTAAAATTAAAACATCAATGGCGGAATGTATTTTAGCTGGTGGAGTTGAAAGCATGTCCAAAATACCAATGGGAGGATGGAGAATTATTCCAAATTATCATATAGCAAAAATTAACCCAGATTGGTACTGGGGCATGGGCAATACAGCAGAAGCAATCGTTCAAAAATATAATATAAGTAGAGATGATCAAGATGAATTTGCATATTATTCACACATGAAAGCCGTAAATGCAATTAGCAATGGACTCTTCAATGATGATATTATTCCTTATAAAGTAATTGAAACATCGCTTGATGAAAAAGAAAATAAAATTACAAAGGATTTTATCTTTGATACTGACGAGGGCCCAAGAAATGATACAACAATTGAAAAACTTGCAAAACTTAAGCCTGTTTTTTCAACGAATGGCACTGTCACGGCTGGAAATTCATCTCAGACATCAGATGGAGCCGCCTTTCTGACACTAATGTCCGAAAAAATGTTAGTTAAACTTGGACTTGAACCCATTGCTAAATTAAAAAGCTACGCTGTGGCTGGAGTTGAACCAAAACACATGGGTATTGGACCTGTCAGTGCTATACCTCAGGCCTTAAAGCAAGCAAACCTTAATATTGATGATATAGAGCTGATAGAACTAAACGAGGCATTTGCATGCCAAGCATTAGCTGTTATTAGAGAAGCAAATCTAAATCCTGAAATAATTAATGTCAATGGTGGTGCAATTGCACTTGGTCATCCTTTAGGTTGTACAGGAGCTAAACTTTCGGTTCAATTGTTAAATGAAATGAGAAGGAGAAATAACAAGTTTGGTATGGTAACCATGTGTGTTGGTACAGGCCAAGGAGCAGCTGGAATATTTGAACTATTAAAATAAATATTTATGAATAAACAAATCGGATGCTCATTTTTAGTTGAAGAAACAAACTTTAATAATGTTTTTATTATTGAAGAATTTGATAAAACCTCACTTCAAATGATTGAAGCAACAAGAGAATTTGTCAAAAAAGAAATAGAGCCCAATGTTCATGAACTCGAAAACAAAAATTATGAACTTGTAAAAAAAATCATGAAGAAAGCCGGTGAAATGGGATTATTGGGACTCAATATTCCTGAAGAATATGGTGGATTTGGAATGGGCTTTAATTTGTCAATGTTTATTTGTGGAGAAATGAGCTGTGACTCTGGTTCTATTGCAACTGCTTATGGTGCTCATACTGGCATTGGTACCTACCCTATTTTATACTACGGAAGTGAGGACATAAAAAAGGAATTTTTACCAAAAATTGCGTCAGGAGAGTGGATTGCTTGTTATAACCTAACAGAACCAGAAGCTGGATCAGACGCAAACTCAGGTAAAACAATTGCTGTTCTTTCCAACGATAAAAAATCATATGAAATCACAGGTCAGAAAATTTGGATAAGCAATGCAGGCTTCTCTGAAGTTTTCATTGTATTTGCCAGAATTGAAAATGATAAAAATATTACTGGATTTGTATTAAAAAAATCAGAATCTAACGGTGTCACCCTAGGAGAAGAAGAGAAAAAACTTGGGCTTAGTTCTTCATCTACAAGGCAGGTATTTTATGATAAGACTATCGTTCCATCACAACAAATTCTAGGTGAAAGGAATGGAGGCTTTAAAATTGCGATGAACTCACTAAACGTTGGAAGAATAAAATTATGTGCCGCGACTACTGCTGCAGCTGAAAAAGTCTTGAATATTTCAATAAGCTATGCACTTCAAAGAAAACAGTTTAATACTGCTATAATCGATTATGGAGCAATTCAAGAAAAATTTGCTCACATGGCTACAAAAACTTATGCTTCCAATGCAGCATTATACAGAGCTGGAAATGATATAGAAACTAAAATTTCAGAACTTATTAAAAACGGAACTGAAAAAACAGATGCAAAACTTCAGTCACTTCTCAGTTATGCTGTGGAATGTGCGATAATGAAAGTTTATGGTTCAGAGGTAATAATGTATGTTTCAGATCAAGCGATTCAAATTCATGGTGGAATGGGATACTCAGCAGACACACTGGTAGAACCTGCTTACAGAGATGCTAGAATTTCGAGAATTTACGAGGGCACCAATGAAATAAATCGAATGCTCATAGTTGAAATGACATTAAAAAAAGCAATTAAAAAAGAATTAAATATCTTCAAAAAAATCAAAGAAATTAGAAAACGTATTCCTTTGACTTTATTAGGAATAAATAAAAAAATCGTTAAATCTTCATTAAGTAAAGAAAAGCAAATTGTAGTGAATATCAAAGATTTAACATTATTGTTGTTAGGACTTGCTGCACAGAAATTTAAAGCGAAACTTGTTAAAGAGCAAGAGTTACTTTTAAGAATCGCTGATTTAATTATTGAAACCTATATATCAGAATCTGTACTTCTAAAAACAGAAAAATTAATAAAATTAAACGGTAAAGAAAATTGTATTACCCAAATCAAAATGCTACAAAATCATCTTTGTGAGTCGTTAAATACAATTAAGCAAGCTTCTCAAGAGATTATAACAACATGCTCAAGTGGATTTGAAAAGAAAATTTTGTTTATTTTGTTGAATAAATTGAGTAATTCTAATGACTTCAAAATAAAAGAAATTAGACGGGAAATAGCACTGAGACTAAAAAATGACGGTAAATATGGCTTTTCGATTTAATTAATTTTCAATGATATCATCAATTTTGTAAAGTAAATATTCCCTATGTTGTCTAGTGGTTAAGTTCCCTATTTCTTTATCTAAATTGGATTTTAACCAATTTAGATTGTAGAACGCTGAAGTTTTAGACATATTATCGTAATTGGATTTATCTGAAACAAGACGGATCAAAAAATCTATATATTCAACTTGTAAATTACGTCTTGTTAAAGAAACATTTGAATATAAATCGCTTCTAAATACTGCATTTCTCAAATCAATCATATACTCAGTTAAACTGTATTCGTTACCATATAGGGAACTATTATTTATTCTTTGTAACACATTTTTATTCAACAGATGAGATAAGAGCAATTTTTGTCTATTTAAAACTGTCGGAAGTATTTTTGGATCTTCACCGCTTGATCTAAAATTAAATCCTCTTCTCTGAGACTGTAAGTGGGAGAATAAATCACTATCATTGAACATTTCTTGATTTTCAAAACCATATTCTTTAATTAATTGGACTGAATATTTTTGTAAGTCAACTTCAACAGGGCTAAATGGTTTAATTTCGGAATTTTGACTTATAAATGACCTATCAACATTTACACCACCAATTTGTCTTGAAATTATGTCAAGGCATCTGAAATATTGAGACAAAAGAGAGAAATATGTCTTTTTTAGTCTTTCATATGTTGTCCCTTCAGCGGTATACTTTGACTTTAGACTCTGCAACATTTCTTTTATCATATCCATTCTTTCCTTTGAGTGCAAAACTGGATCGCTACTTAAATCATTTATCATTGCATTTGGATCTATTCCTTTACCAGGATATCTCATATCATCTGCATCGTTGGCATAGACCAAATCTTTATTGGTTGAACGGGATAGAATCTTAGATAGTGATTCTAATTCTTTTTGGTCTGAAAAATCGGAATAACCAAACTCTATTGCCCAACAGTCATATGGACCAGGAACAATGTCGTAAAAAAGGCCTTGATCATCAGGATTTTTTGTAATATTAATTGCAGGATACTCCATTACAGAAGAGCAAATTCCCTTTTTTGCAACAATATTTTTATTATTTAACTCATCAACTGAGAGTAAAGTACTTCCCTTAAAATTATGACTTAACCCCAACGTATGACCAACCTCATGTAGAACTAATCTCTGAAGAGATTGGTTAACTAACTCTTTTTTCATTTCTTCACCCAAGGATTTAAATTCGATAAAATCTAAACCAAAATTATTTTGAAGTTGCAATTCATGGGCAGCTATACACAAATGATCGTTGTGATCCGAATACTCAGAGTTGAAATCAGATTCATTAAACAAATAATCGTATTTTATCCTATTAGTTATATAAACCCACTCCAACATAATATCAGCTCCAAGAATTTGTCCTGTTTTTGGATTCACAAATGAAGGGCCATAACCACCCCACGGTGGCTGTGGTGATGATGTCCATCTCAAAACATTATACCTTATATCACCCGCATCCCATAGAGCAGTATCAGGTTGTACTTTGACTTGAATCGCATTTAAAAATCCAGCTTTTTCAAATGCAATATTCCAAGACTCAACACCTTTCTTAATAATTGATCTGAACTCAATGGGAGTTGTATTTTCAATCCACCAAACTATCGGATTTACTGGTTCTGATAATTCTAGTTCAGGATTTTTTTTCTTGAGATCCCATCTGTGGATCATATCTCGATAGTTAATCTGGTCAATAGTTGTCATATCATTAGTTTGCGTGTGGAAATAACCTACCCGCGGATCGTCAAATCTCGGTTTAAAGTTGTTATCCGGAATCTCAATCAAGCTGTGTTGGATTCGCATACCCACTACTCTAGAGTCAGTTATGGCTTTGCTTCCATATTTTTGTGGGTATTTAGATTCATAAACATAATCAACTATAACGTCGGTATTTTCAGGGTAATTGTTAACCTTATAGTAACGAGTCTTAGATTTATTGAGTGACCCTAATTTAAAGCCTCTGTATGAAGATGAATATGATGATTTTACTTGTTGTAAATTTTCCGAAAGAAAAACATTATCGGCGTTGATTAAAAAACTAGAACTATCCGAATTGAATCCAAGAATTTCCTCACTAATAATTATTGGTTGATTAATATTCGCATTTTTTGAGTTGCTTAAAGGACTTTCTGGATCAAAATAGTATGAATAATTTTCAACTACAAAATCAATTTTATTAAAATATTTTTGAATTTTAATGATTTTTGACCCTCTAAATCTTCCTCTGACGTTTCTTGAATCAAGAACACCGTCCTCGACATAACTAAAATAAATAAATTCCTTATTTATTTGGGAAGTATCTATTTCCAAGAAAGACTTAGATGTTTCTTCATTTTGATAAAAATTGAATAAACCTTTGTATTCAACGCAATCCTTTGTGATTGTTTTTATGTCTTTCTTTTTTGTGTTTTTTTTTGGCTCGTCTGAGGACTTAGATTTAGATTTTGATCCTGAAAACTGTGCTGTAAGTGGATTGAAAAACAAAATAGAAATAATTAATAAATGCCTATAAAAGAGTGTCATGATTAAAATTTAAAAGTAAACTTTTCTAAATTAGTTAATATTAATTAATCAAAATAATTATATGGATTTTTTATCTGAAGATATTTTAAATTATTGTAATAAAATTACATCTGAAGACACGATATTAGAAGAACTCGAAAGAGAAACAAACTACAAGATTTTAATGCCAAGAATGTTGAGTGGTAAAATTGTAGGACAACTTTTAAGATTTATTAGTTTCGTTAAAAAACCAGAACGTATTTTAGAGGTTGGAACCTACACAGGATATTCTTCAATTTGCTTAGCACATGGACTAAGGCATGGGGGTAAATTAGACACTATTGAAATAAATGAAGAATTAGAACATATCATCAAAAAATATTTTAAAAAATCAGGACTTGAGAGTAAAATAAATTTATTGATAGGAAATGCAATGGAAATTGTTCCAACTCTTAAACATAATTATGATTTAATTTTCATTGATGGAGATAAAAAAAACTACTGTAATTATTACGAGATGGCTGTTAATAAATTAAATAAAGGTGGCTGTATAATTATTGACAATGTACTTTGGAGTGGGAAGGTACTAGTTGAAAGTCCAAAGAAAGATGTGGAAACAAATGAAATTAAAAAGTTAAATTTATTAGTCAGAAATGACCAAAGAGTGAAAAACACATTACTTCCCATAAGAGATGGAGTAATGTTGTGCGAATTATTATAGTTTTTTTATTACGAAATACAACGTTGAAAAACATAAAAGTACACTTACTAAGACATTTAGTAAAGCATATAAAAAATAACCACTTTTGATTAAATTTATACTCTCGTAACTAAATGTCGAAAAGGTACTTAATCCTCCACAAACTCCAATTACAAAAAATAATGCATACTCTTTATTATACTCTAAGTTTTCAATGTAGAGTATAATAAAACCGTAAATCAAACAACTAAAAAAATTTGATAGCAATGTTGAAATAGGAAATGTAAATCCATATAACAGCATTGAAAACAAATACCTAATCATACTTCCTATGCCTCCGCCAAAAAAAACAATTAAAAAATTCATCTATATAAACTTAACTTTGTCCATAACTCTGCTAAAAATATAAGCAGTAATTAAACCAAGAACACATCCAAATATTACATCTAAGGGGAAATGTTTACCTAAGTATATCCTACTGAATGAAACAAGAAAAAGCCAAGTTACTAAAGAGATTTTTAAAAAATTACTCTTTGATCTCAATCTCAGTAAAAAAAGAGTTACGATTGCCGTTGAATTTGCTGCATGTCCAGAAACAAAACCATATAAACCACCCTTTTCAACCACAATTCTACATAAATTAGAAATTTCAGGGTCCCAGCAGGGTCTAAGTCTCAAAAATAAATTTTTAAAAATGTGTAAATGAATCAAGTCTGTAAGACCAAAACACAAGAGGATAAAAGTCATGTAATAAAATGTCTTTGAACCAAACTTGAAATATAAGTTTGGTATTATTATTAAAGCTAGAAAAATAAACATCCAATTTTGATCTGAAATAAACACCCAAATCGGGTCTATTTTTTCAGATCCTAGACTGTTAAGAAACAAGAATAAAGATTTATCTAGTTCAATTATTTTATCAATCATAATTTTTTGTTAAAATTTTCCATACTTCATCTTTAAGTTGACTTATTCCTTTTTTAGTAATTGATGAAATAAATAAATGTTTAACTCTAATAGATTTACTTATTTCTTTTTTCAATTTTGAGTCAATTAAATCTGATTTTGAAATAACTAATAAATGATCTTTGTCAAGTAGTTCAGGATTGTAGTTTTTTAATTCATCGATTAATATATTGTACTCTTTATTAATATCATTACAATTTGAAGGAATCATAAATAGTAAACAACTGTTTCTTTCAATATGTCTTAAAAAACGAAGGCCTAAGCCCTTGCCATAACTGGCCCCCTCTATTATTCCTGGAATATCTGCCATTACAAAAGACTTCTCATCACGATAGTTTACAATGCCTAAATTTGGAACTAGAGTTGTGAATTGGTAATCTGCAATTTTGGGTTTTGCCGCACTAACAACCGACAAAAGAGTAGATTTTCCAGCATTTGGAAAACCAACTAGTCCAACATCTGCAAGTACTTTCAACTCTAAAATCGCACTAGACTCAGTTCCTGGTATACCAGGCTGAGCATACCTAGGACTTTGTCGAACTGCATTTTTGAAGTGTACATTTCCTCTACCACCAAGTCCACCCTTAAGCAAAATAAATTCTTGATTATCTTTTGTAATTTCAAAAACTTGCTCGTTTGATTCATCATTTTTAACAATAGTCCCAATTGGAACATCAATGTAAACGTCTTTACCGCTGGCTCCGGTGCTTGTATTTTTACTTCCATCTCCACCATGACCAGCTTTTATATGTTTTGTGAACTTAAGATGAAGCAGTGTCCATAAGTTTCTCTTTCCTCTAATAATAACATGACCTCCTCGACCTCCGTCACCGCCATCAGGACCACCCTTTGGCTGTATTCTAGATCTAAAAAAATGTGCAGATCCTTTTCCACCATTCCCTGATTTACAATATATTTTTACATAATCAACAAAATTATTCTTATTATTTACCATTTATTTTTTAGCTATTATTGATTATATGATCAATACTTTTAAAAATAGATTGAATACCATGCTCACCGTTAATTGAATGAAAATTATCTCCAAGTTTATCAATGTAATATTTTTTTAATACTGATGTTTGATTATTATAGACTCTTATCCTATTTAAAATTATATTTTCATTTCTATCGTCATCCCGCCCACTGGTTAATCCTCTATTCAATAATCTTTTTAATAAAATTTCTTCATTAACATCTAATGACAAGACCATTGATAATTTCATGTTTTTTTTGAGCAGAAGACTTTCAAAAAACTCAGCTTGATTTATTGTCCGGGGATAACCATCAAAAATAAACCCTTTAGAGTCTGAAATACTTTCAATTTCATTGGATAACATGTCAGATGTAACGTTGTCAGGTACTAATTGTCCATTTTCAATATAGCTTGAGGCAAGTACTCCAAGCTTAGTTGACCCTTTGATGTTTTTTCTGAAAATATCACCGGTGGAGATATGGCTTAGTCCCTTATTTTTTACTAATAGTTCCGCTTGGGTGCCCTTACCAGATCCGGGGGGACCAAAAATAATTATATTTTTCATGGTTATATTATTTGTTTATGCAAAGTTTAAATTTTTGCATTTATAATCATTCACATAAATTACAAAAATTTTAGTCGATTAATTTTACAATTTTTATTTTGAAATTAACATTGTATCAAATTAAAACAAAATTGAATGTTTTTTAAAACAAAAATATTACATTTATTAATTAAACAATATTTAATAACATAACTATATGAGACCACTAGTAAGCATAATTATGGGAAGCACCTCAGACTGGCCTGTAATGAAGAAAGCTGCCATATTCTTTGAAGAAATGGAAATTCCATTTGAAATCAATGCACTTTCAGCACATAGAACACCCGAGCAAGTTGAAGAGTTTGCAAAGAACGCATCTGATAATGGTATTAAAGTTATAATTGCTGGAGCTGGAATGGCAGCACATCTCCCTGGTGTAATTGCAGCTATGACTCCAATTCCTGTTATCGGAGTACCCATTAAAGCGTCACTTGATGGTCTAGATTCTCTTCTCGCAATTGTTCAGATGCCTCCAGGAATTCCTGTGGCTACTGTGGCTATTAATGGTGCTTTAAACGCTGGTATTCTTTGTGCACAAATGATTGCCACTGGAGACTCTGAAGTTTACAATAAAACGGTTGAATACAAAGAAAACTTGAAGAAGAAGATTGTTAATGCAAATAAAGAACTCAAAAGTGAAAAGTTTAAGTTTAGAACTAATTAAACAAGTCCTGCCTTAAATAATTTAATCGCAATAGCCATAAGAATAATTCCAAAAACTCGTCTCAAGACATTTATCCCTGAAATTCCAAGTAATTTTTCAATCCTGTTTGTTGTTTTCAAAACAATATATACAAAGATTAAGTTAATAGTTATTCCCAAGGTAATCTCTAGGTGTGAAAAATCTTCAATAGCTCTCAATGATAATATTGTTGTTAAAGTTCCTGCACCTGCAATTAAAGGAAACGCGACGGGAACAATTGTACCAGAGTTGTCTTGTTCATTTGGCTTAAAAAGTTCAATATTAAGAATCATCTCAAGTGCTAATAAAAAAATTACTATAGCTCCAGCCATAGAAAATGATTGAACATCAATTCCAATTAACTGAAGTAAGTTTTCACCAATAAATAAAAATAACATCATGATTATAAATGAGACTAGCGTTGCCTTTAAAGAATTTATATGTCCGCTTTTTTGTCTTATGCTAATAATCAAAGGTAAAGCTCCCAGTATGTCAACAACTGCAAATAATGTTAGTGTAATAGTTAAAATATCATTTATATTCATTTTTAAATATATTTAATTATGACTCCAAATTTAGTCAAATCATTAAAAAAATTTGGGTAAGACTTATTAATTACTTTTAAATCTGGAATTTCGATTTTTATTCCTAATATTGAAAGTGTTGAAAAGGCTAGTGCAATTCTGTGATCATTGTATGTTTCAATACTGTACTGTTTTAACCATTTTTTTTCACTTGGATAAATTGATAACTCGCAATCGTTTTCTATCTCAACTAAACACTCAAATTTTTCAATTTCATTTTTTAGCGCTAACAGTCTGTTACTTTCCTTGAAAGGAAGTGTATTTAATCCAAATCCTTTAAGATTAATTTTCTGAGATAAGCAAGCAACAAAAGCAGTTACTGAAAAATCAGGACAATCAACAAAATTCCATGAAATTTTATCAGGCTTTATAAATTGACTAACTTTTCTTAATTCAACAACCTCATTTTTAAAAATAGACCTTATTCCTAATAAACTAAAAAATGATATGGTAGCATTATCCGGTTGGGAACTAGAAAAATTCAAATATTGAATTTGAATTTTTTCAAGACTAGATAAAAGAAAAGCTAAATATAAATAAGATGCACAAGACCAATCAGATTCAATTTGCATAAATGGTCTAGAATATTTTGACTCTTGTACAATAATTGAACTATTATTAAATTCAATATTTGCCCCACAGTACTTCATCATAGAAATAGTCATGTTAATGTACTGCTGAGATATTGTATTGTTAAATCTTGTAATTTTCAAACCGCCTTTCAAGAAAGGAGATATTAGTAAAATTGAAGAAATGAATTGACTAGAATTAGATTTTTCAAATTCTATAGTTCCGCCTTTCAGGTTACTTATTTCTAAAATTATTTTATTTTTTTTTAACACTATTTTTCCTCCTAATTTTCTGAGATAGGATATTAATTGTGTAATTGGTCTCTCAAATAAACGCTCATCGCCAACAATTGTTACTTTATTTCTTTTTAACAAATAATATGAAATTAAAAATCGGAGTGTGGTACCTGAATTTGAAACATTAATTATATTTTCATTACTTTGAATGCATGCTTTCAATAAATTCGAATCGTCAGAATCGGAGTAGTCTTTTGAAATTGTTTTATTTTCACATAAGCTATTAATTATCAGTGCTCTTTGGGTAATACTCTTCGATCCAGATAAGATAAAGCTCGCATCTTTATTTATAACGGCTCCTAAACTTAAACTTATACTTGACATGTTTTTTTAAAATAACTTAATGCATCTGCTATTTTAGCATTTGATACATTATAATTTATAACAGCTGTTCCTATGTCCTTGATAAGAGTGAAATTATTAGAACCACTTGAGGACTTTTTATCATTTTTGATAAATTTCATAATTAGTTTATGATCTAAAGTTTCAATTTTTTTAAAATTAAAAAAACTTGATATTTTATCAACAACATGGTTTAGTTTTTGGCTACTGAATCCAAACTCAACATATGATAGATACGTTTCACAAATTAAACCAACTGCAAGTGCATCACCGTGAGAAATTTTAAGATTATTTTGAAGATACGTACTTTCGATAGCATGTGAAATTGTGTGACCAAAATTTAGAATTCTTCTTATGTCATTATCATAATAATCCTTTTTTACCACGTCTAATTTTATTCTTACACATTTTTCAATTAAATGACTTAAATCACTACAAGTTAATAAGCTTGAATCCAATTCTTGCCATAATTTTTGATTATAAATTAAACCGTATTTTAAAACTTCCGAAAAAGATGCATTTAAATTATTAAAAGAAATAGTCTTTATAAATTCATAGTTTATAAAAACAGAATGAGGCAGGTTAAAAGATCCAATTTGATTCTTATACACATTATGATTTACTCCAACCTTTCCACCAATTGAAGCATCTATTTGTGCCATCAATGTTGTTGGTATATTAATGAATTTTACCCCTCTCTTGAATACAGTAGACGCAAATCCACCAAAATCACAAATTACACCGCCTCCTAAGTTTATAATTAAAGATTTTCTATCTGCATTTTTTTTAATTAAATAATTAAATAGTTTTTGACAATTCTCTAATGATTTTTCATTCTCTCCTTCTTTCAATTCAAAGTAGTATGGTTGTTTGATTTGTGTACAAACAGTAATTAATTGATTTAAACAAAATCTTTTCGAATTCCTATCCAAAATAATAAATACTCTTGATGGATTTAATTTTTTGATTATCTTTTGGAGTTGAGAGAGACAATCATAACCCATGTATATGGGAGAGTCAAATAATTTTAGTTTTGTAAGCATATTATTAAAAAATAACCGTGAATTTTTAAATTTTAATACTAAATTGAAATATGAGATTTGATGATAAATATATTGATTATAAAAGTAAATCAAAAAGAGAATTATATGAGAATTTAATTTTATTTAAGTTACTTTCTAAACCCAAGCTTGTTTCAATTGGTAAATACATTTTAAAAATTTGTCTTTTTCTTAAAATACCAATATCTGTAATAATAAAAAATACAATATTTAAACATTTTTGCGGAGGGGAAAATATCAATGAATCAATAAAGGTTATTCAAACCCTAAGTAAAAATAATATTAAAACTATTTTAGATTACTCAGTTGAAGGTCAAAAGAATGAAAGTGGTTTTCAAGACGTATTTAATGAAATTTTAAGAAATATAGAAATCTCAAAGAAAAGCTCAGAAATTCCTTTTTGCGTGTTCAAGCTCACGGGAATTGCAAGATTTGAGCTTCTTGAAAAATTAAACAACAAACTTGTATTAAGCGATAATGAATCAAAAGAATTAGACAGTTTGAAATTAAAATTGAATAAAATATGTGCTTTAGCTGAAAAAGTAAATACGCCAATTTTAATTGATGCAGAAGAAAGCTGGATTCAAGACGCAATAGATGATTTAACTGAAAAACTAATGTCTAAATTTAATGTAAAGAAGGTAATTGTTTACAACACGATTCAATTATACAGAAAAGGGAGATTAGAATATATTAAAAAAATTCACCGAAGTGCAAAAAATGAAAATTTTAAATTAGGACTTAAACTAGTTAGAGGAGCCTACATCGAAAAAGAAAGGATGAGAGCAAAAAAAAATGGTTATAACTGCCCAATTCATAATAATAAAGATAATTGTGATGTCGAATTTAATAATGCAACCCAGTACTGTATTGAAAATATAAAAGATATTAGTGTTTGTTTTGGAACACACAATCTCAAAAGTACTAAAATTGCAATTGAATTAATGAAACAAAACAAAATTAAAAATAATGATTCAAGAATTTATTTTTCACAACTTCTTGGGATGTGTGACACAATAAGTTATTCACTGTCAAAATTCAATTACAACGTTGCTAAGTACGTTCCATACGGGCCAGTAAAGTCTGTTTTACCATATCTTATTAGAAGAGCAGAAGAAAACTCCTCCATTGGGAACCAAACAAGTGAAGAAATTGGAAGGCTGAAGAAAGCAATAAAAAATTACTGATTACAATTTATGCATTTATTTTTTTTTATTTCAAGTTCAGATAATTCATAATATTCACCAAATTCTTGAAATTTAAACTGATAATCTTTGTGGCTAAGAATATATACTTTTCTTTGTGCCTTATGAATCTCACTTTTTTTAAAATTAACTTTTGATTCAGAAATATAAGTTCGTAGACTTTCGACATCTAAAGAAATGCAATCAACCTTACAAGAAATATTTTCAGAGAATATAATATTGTGATTTGAAATATGACTTATCACTCTTGAACTAGGTAGATAATTAAATTTTATTGGTTCTTTTCTTAGTTGTAATGAAAATAACAATATAACAGAGCCTAATACCAAACCAAAAGAAAAGTAAAAAAATCTTGTCGTGAAATTCAAATTTTAAAGACTTTTATAGGGCAGGTTGAAGATTTCTGAGATTCCTTTATTAACGATCTTGCCACTAACAATATAAGCGCCTTGACCAATTTTAGGGTTATTGTGAATTATTTTATTCACACCACCATATTCACCAATGTTCAACAAAAGAGAAGTAAAAATATTACTCAAAGAAAATGAAGCTGTTCTTGCAACCCTTGAGGGAATATTGGGGACACAATAATGAATTACACCATGTTTGATAAACGTAGGGGATTTGTGTGAAGTCAACTCTGACGTTTCAACGCACCCGCCGCCATCGATACTGACATCAATAATTACAGAACCGGTTTTCATTAGTTTCACCATCTCTTTATTTATAACACAGGGGGTTCTACCAGTTTTTGATCTAATGGCACCAATCAAAACATCAGCCCTTCTTACTGACTTTTCAAGCACCTTAGGATTTATCATGTTAGTATATACGCGAGTATTTAATTTATCTTGAATTCTCCTTAATTTGTATAATGAATTATCAAAAATTCTAACCGAAGCACCAAGACCCAATGCAGATCTAGCAGCAAACTCACCGACAGTGCCAGCACCTAAAATAACAACGTCTGTTGTGCCAACTCCTGAGACTCCTCCAAATAAAAGACCCTTACCATCATTTAAATTACTTAAACATTCTGAGGCAATTAGTACTGATGCATTTCCAGCAATCTCACCCATTGCTCTGACAACTGGAAATATGCCATCTTCGTCTTGTATGTAGTCATATGCAATTGCTGTTATGTTTTTTTTCATTAAAGACATGAAAAATTCTGGACTTTGAATTTCAAGTTGTAATGCTGAAATCAAAGTTTGATTTTTTTTCATAAAACTAATTTCATCTTGAGTTGGAGGTGAAACTTTTAATATTATATCAGCATCGTACACCTCTTTAGGGTTTTCTACAATTTCTGCTCCAGCATCACTATACTCTCTGTCCAAAAAATTAATTATTTCACCCACACCACTCTGAACTATTACTTTGTGATTATTAAGAGTTAATAAATTTACCGCATCTGGCACTAATCCGATTCTTTTTTCTTGAAGAGAAACTTCTTTTGGAATTCCGATAGTAAGTTTTTTGGCATTAGACTTGAGCTCGATTACTTCATCTTGTGGAAGTGTAAAACCCGCTTCGGAAAAAGATAAAAAACTTTTTTTCATAATATTTTATTTATAATACTTAATTTTCTGGCTTGGACACTATTTGTTAATTTCAAATGACAGAAATTATTCAAATATGGTAGTGCAATATTGGGCCACTCAATAAAGCAATATGAACCAGAAGAAATGTAATCCTCAAATCCTAAACTAAAAAGTTCATCTATATTATCAATTCTGTAAAGATCAAAATGGTAGTATTTCATTTTGTTAGAGCATATGTATTCGTTGACTATGGGAAATGTAGGACTTGACACAGAGTCAACAACACTGAGTTGAAAACAAATGTGCTTAACTAGTGTTGTTTTTCCAGATCCTAAATCACCTTCGATAGCAAAAATACGATTATCTTGTAATCTTAACAATTCTGAAGAAACTAATGATAATTTTTTAAAATTAGATATATCAAAATCCTTCATTATTTCTTTGGTTTTAAAGTCGCAATTGGGATTATCATCTCATCAAGTGACACACCTCCATGCTGATAAGTATTTATATAATGATGTGCATAATGATTGTAATTATTTGGATATACAAAATATTTATAAGGAGCTGCAAAAATGTAGGACGAACTAAGTTGTTGTGAAGGCAGCATTATTGATTCAGGATTGCTAACATGAAATACGTCTCTATTATCAAACTTAATTTTTCTTCCTGTCTTATATCTAAGATTTGAGGAAATTGATTTTTCTCCAATCACCTTACTTGACTCGGTAACGTTAATTGTACCATGATCAGAAGTAATGATTAGATTTATATCATGATTGGATAATATTTTAAGTAGCTCAAATAATGGGGAATTTTTAAACCATGTGATAGTTAAATCTCGATATGCCTTTTCGTCACCAGTGAGTTCTTTAATCATTTTTACGTCTGTTTTAGCGTGGGATAGAATATCTACAAAATTGTAAATAATGACATTTAGTTTTTTTGATAATAATTCATTGAATTTATCTATAATTTTTTGTCCATGTAAATTATTAAATACTTTGTGAAATGAAATATTTTTTTCATTTAAAATTCCTTTAAAATTATTAATTAATAATTTTTCTTCGAATAAATTTTTCCCCCCCTCATCGTTATCGTTCAACCAATACTGGGGAAACTTTTTACTTATTTCTAAAGGGGTCAATGAAGAAAAAATAGAATTTCTGGAGTATTGCGTTGATGTGGGAAGTATACTACAGTAAACATTGTCATCAATTAGAAAATAATTTTTAAGTAATGGACTTATCACCATCCACTGGTCTAGTCTCAGATTATCAATAAGCAGGAAAAATGTTGGTTTTTCATTAATTATCAGAGGCTTAACAAATTTATTTGTTAAATCGTGTGACATTATAATTCTGTTATCAGAACTATTATTTAAAAGATCTTTGTATTTTTTTTTAATAAACTTAAAAAAATAATTATTGGCTTCTTTTTTTTGAGTTAATAATATTTCTAACATATTGCTATCATCTATAGACTCAAGCTCTAATTCCCAGTAAATTATCTTTTTATAAACCTCCACCCATTCACTAAAAGTTGTTATGTTACCGATGGAAGAGCTGATTGACATAAACTGTTTTTGATAGTTTGAATTAGTTTTACTAGTGACAAATTCGTTTTGATTGAGATTTTTTTTTATTGATAATAGGATTTGGTTCGGATTAACTGGTTTAATTAAATAATCGGCAATTTTTGAACCAATTGCATCCTCCATAATATGCTCTTGTTCACTCTTAGTGATCATTATCATGGGACAGCCTGTTATCTCTTTTAACTTAGTGAGTGTGTCAAGTCCGCTTAGCCCAGGCATATTTTCATCTAAAAAAATTAAGTCAAAGTTATTTTTTGATACAATGTCAATTGCATCGTAACCATTTGATACTGTGTTGACAGAAAATCCTTTATCTTTGAGAAACAATATGTGGGATTTTAATGATTCAATTTCATCATCAACCCACAGAATACTATAATTAATCATTTTTGTATTTATTTGTTTTTTAAATTTATATTATAATTACTAATTAAATGTCACTTACTAAAAATAAAATAATAAATGACCCAATTTATGGCTTCATTTCTATTAGATTTCCTCTCATTTGGCAATTAATTGAACATCCATTCATACAAAGGCTCAGAAGAGTGTCCCAGCTAGGTCTGTCTTCTTTAGTATTTCCTGGGGCAAATCACAGTAGATTTCACCATGCTATAGGAGCAATGCATTTGATGGATAAAGCTATTATTACACTCAAATCTAAAGGTCATGAAATTACTAAAAAAGAACACGAAGCAAGTTTGATTGCTATTTTACTTCATGATGTCGGCCATGGACCTTTTTCACATGCATTAGAGAACTCAATTGTAAATAATCTTAATCATGAAAAGATATCGCTAATGTACATGTATAAGTTGAACGATATTTTTGATAAAAAATTATCAACTGCTATTGAAATATTTACTAAAAAATATAGAAAAAAATTTTTGAATCAGCTTGTCTCCAGTCAAATTGATGTCGATAGAATGGATTATCTCAACAGGGACAGTTTCTACTCTGGTGTAAATGAAGGTATAATTAGCTCAGATAGAATAATTAGTATGCTTAATGTATTCAATAATGAACTTGTTGTAGACTATAAAGGCCTCTACTCTGTTGAAAAATTTGTTATTGCAAGAAAACTTATGTACTGGCAAGTATATCTTCATAAGACTGTTTTATCGGCAGAACACACTCTGATGCAGATACTTAAAAGAGCCAAGAAGCTTTTTCGAATTAATTATGGTCTTTTTTGCACCCCCGATTTCGAATTTTTTTTGAATAAGAAAGAAGTTATTGATGAAAAATTTTTCAATAAGAGAGATGCATTAACTCATTTTTCAAAAATTGATGACACAGACATCATATCTTGCTTAAAATGTTGGGCTAGCTCTGATGACAAAGTACTAAAAATATTAGCCAATTGCATCATTAACAGAAATTTACTAAAAATAAAAACTGTTGAAAAAAATATTAAAAAAAATGAACTTCTTGTGATTCGAAAACTAATAAAAGAACAGTACAAACTTTCGAATGATGAGGTTGATTATTTAGTATTTCCAATAGAAATTGAAAACTTAACGTATAATACCCTAGAACAGGAAATTAAATTTCTAAAAAGCGATAACAAAATTATTAAATTTTCTGATGTAAAGGATGAAATAAACATGGACATGCGAAATTCAAAAATTAGTAAGTATTATATTTGTCATCCTGAATTCAAGAAATAAAAATTCATAATGAAAAAAACTGCGAAAGAAATATGTGAGCTTATAAATGGGGAATTACATGGAGACCCTCAAGTAATTGTTAGTAACTTCTCTGATATTAAAAATTCGAAAATTGGTGACATAACATTTCTTTCTGATCTGCGTTATAAAAAATTTATCTCTAAATCAGAAGCATCAGTAATAATTACACCACAAATTGACTTAAAATCAAACAGAACAATTATTAAGTCGAAAAACCCAGCAAAGGATTTTGCAAAAATTATTAATATTCTCAAATCCGAAAGAGTTACAAAAGCTTTTATATGTAAATCCTCAATTGTAGACGAAACTGCTTCAATTGGTAAAAATGTTTACATCGGAGCCAATGTTGTTGTAAAAAAACACACGATTATCTCTGATAATTGTATAATAAATGCGAATTGTTATATTGATGAAGATTGTAAAATTGGAAAATCTACCATAGTTGAATCAAATTCAACAATCCATAGGAAAACAATTATTGGAAACTCATGTAAGATATATTCGGGGGTTGTAATTGGTTCAGAAGGGTTTGGATTTATACCTACAAAAGACCAACCTGTAAAAATGCCTCAGCTAGGAAGGGTTGTAATAATGAATAATGTTGAAATTGGATCTAACACAACAATTGATAGAGGAACATTTGGAGACACAAAAATAAATGATGGTGTTAAACTTGATAACTTAATCCAAATTGGACATAATGCCGAAATCGGATCATCCACAATCATAGCTGCTCAAACTGGAATCGCTGGTTCAACAAAAATTGGCAAGAATTGTTTAATTGGCGGACAAGTTGCAATATCAGACCATATTACAATTGGAGATAATGTCAGAATTGCAGGCAAATCCGGGGTAATTAAGGATATTAAAGATGGAGATACAGTTCAGGGCCCACTCGCATTCAACATAAAAGATTTTCAAAAATCATATATTTACTTCAAAAAATTACCCCACATCAATAAAATTATATCAAAACTCAAAAAATAATTTTGCAAAAAACTATAAAAAATATAACCGAATTTCAAGGCGTTGGATTACACACTGGGAAAAAAGTTTCTGTAAAATTAATTCCAGCTGATACTGATTTTGGTATTATTTTTAAAAGAGTAGATTTAAAAGATAATAATTTAATAGCGGCAACAATAGATAACGTTTTTTCGACTGAAAGAAGAACAGTTTTACAATGTAAGAAAGTAAAAATTGAGACAGTCGAACATCTTATGGCATCGATTTATGCATTATCTATTACGAATTTATTGATAGAAGTTGATGGTCCTGAAATTCCAATACTCGATGGAAGTGCAAAACTCATCATTAAAAAATTACAACAAACCGGTCTTAGAAATCAAAACGCTCAACAAAATGAATTAAGTTGGTCAAATTATTTTAAAGTCGAGGATGGTGATTCTAAAATCGAGTTTTTTCCTTGTTCTGACTTAGATATTACTGTTAAAATTGATTATGAATCATCAGTGTTGAACCCACAAGTTGCAAGATTAAAAAAACTTCAAGATTTCGAATCTGAAATTGCTCCATCACGAACATTTTGTTTTCTACATGAATTATCACATTTATTAAATAAGAATTTAATAAAAGGGGGAAATATTGATAACTCAATTGTATTTGTTGAAGAAAAAACAAACGCTGACGACCTAGGAAAACTTAAAATGCATCTTTCAGAAAAAGTTAAAATTATTGATAAAGGCATTTTAAATAATAAAAATTTGTATTTTAAAAATGAGCAAGCTCGACATAAACTTTTAGACTTAATTGGAGATTTAGCTTTGTCAGGATGTTTAGTAAGAGGGAAAATTGTTGCTACAAAACCAGGTCACAAAATTAATACGATATTTACAAAAAAACTAATTTCACTTAATTTCAATAAAATGAAAACAAAAAAAATCAAACCAATAATGAAAATTGATGAAATCAAAAAAATACTCCCACACAGAGAACCATTTTTATTTATTGATGAAATAATTGAAATTACAAATGAGTCCGTTACTGGGCTCAAATATGTCAAAAGTGATGAATATTATTTCAAAGGTCATTTTCCAGGAGCACCGGTAATGCCTGGTGTTCTTCAAATTGAGGCAATGGCTCAAACGGGTGGTATTTTAGCTTTAAATAGTGTTGAGGATCCCGAGAATTACTTGACGTATTTTATGAAAATTGACAAGGTAAAATTTAAACAAAAAGTTGAACCTGACTGTACTTTAATTTTTAAATTAAAACTACTTTCTCCAATTAGAAGAGGTATATGTCATATGGAAGCAAAAGCGTATGTTGACGATAAAGTTGTGACCGAAGCTGAATTAATGGCTAAAATTGTAAAAGAGAAAAATGAATAAATTAGTTTCAATAAACAGTAAAGCTAAAATTGGAGAAAATTTAGAAATTGATAATTTTTCATCAATACACGAAGATGTAGAAATTGGAGATAATTGTTGGATTGGTTCTAATGTAACTATTTTTCCAGGAGCAAGAATCGGTTCAAATTGTAAAATTTTTCCAGGAGCTGTCATTTCGGCAATTCCTCAAGATTTAAAATTTGAAGGAGAACTATCAACTGCAATAATCGGTGATAATACCACATTAAGGGAATGTGTAACCGTTAACAGAGGAACAAAATTCAGTAAAACAACTAAAATCGGCAAAAATTGTTTGTTGATGGCATATTCTCATGTCGCACATGATTGCGAAATAAGAGACAATGTAATAATTGCCAACGGTGTTGCAATTGCCGGTCATGTCGAAATTGAGGATAATGCAATTATCGGTGGCTTATCTGCAATACAACAATTTAGCAAAATAGGTAAATTTAGTATGGTGTCTGGAGGATCACTCGTAAGAAAAAATGTCCCACCGTTTATAAAAGTTGCAAAAGAGCCTCTTAGTTTTATAGGAGTAAATAGTATTGGGCTTTCAAGAAAAAATTACAGCAGAGAAAAAATAAATGAAATTAGTTTAATGTACAAGGTTATTTTTCAACAAGGTAATAATTTGTCTCACTCACTTAAAATCATTGAAAAAAACTTTAAAAACACTGTTGAAAAAGAAGAAATCATTAAATTCATTGATAATTCAAAAAATGGAATAATAAAAGGATTTTACTAACATGGCAACTACAGCAGATTTTAAAAACGGATTATGTATAAATCATAATGGTAATTTATGGAAAATTGAGTCTTTTCAACACGTAAAACCAGGTAAAGGTCCAGCCTTTGTCCGTACAAAATTGAGAAATCTCAAAACATTACGAATTCTTGAAAACACTTTTACTGCAGGTGTTAAAATTGATGTAGTTAGAATTGAAAATCGCACTTATCAATATCTATATAAAGAAGGTGAAGATACATATCATTTCATGAACCAAAAAAATTATGAACAGATAAGTATACAAAAATCAATGATAAATGCTCCCGAATTTCTCAAAGAAGGTGAAAATGTAGAAATTATGTTTCATGCTGAAAATGAAGAACCCATGTCTTGTAATTTGCCCCAAAATGTAAATCTTGCTATTGAATCTACTGAGCCAGGTGAAAAAGGTAATACAGCAACTAATGCACTTAAACCTGCAACAACTGAAACTGGAGCTGAAATTAAAGTACCACTATTCATAAATAAAGGGGACGTTGTCAAGATCGACACATCAAGTGGCAGTTATTTGGAAAGGATAAAAAAATAAATTTAATTTATTATAATCAAGTCTCTTTCAACGTTTTCGTTTTGTTTAAATTCAATAATATATGGTCCAGAAGAGAGTCGGTTTTTTTCGATTTTCAAATAGTTAGTTTCAAAAGACTCAGAATACACAACTCTACCCGTAAATTCAATGATTCTCAGACTAGTTCTTTTTGAGGAGGAATTATCAAATGTAACAATTGTAAAATCGGAGAAAGGATTTGGAAAAATATTGTAATCGATAGGTTCATTTTCAGTTATCGAGATGCTATCATCACAAATATCACCAATTCCGTCATTGTCAATATCAATTTGATCTTCATTTGAATTGAAATCACAATTGTCACAAAGGTCTCCTAATGAATCATTATCTGAATTAATTTGAGCTGGATTTGAAATAGATGGACAATTGTCAAGTAAATCACAAACAGAGTCACCATCAAAGTCATCACAATAACCTAAGCAGTCATAAGGTCCGCTAACATAAGAACTAGGATAATTATCACAATCTCCCAAATAACAATATTCACAACAATCTTCACATAAAATATCTGCCCAAAAATCATAATTACATGCATCTTCGTCTGTACATCCGATCTGATTACCATCACCCCCAGAAGAGTTATTATCGCAATTATTACCTATACCATCTCCATCTGAATCTGTTTGAAGAGGATTAGAATATAAATCATAGTTAAAGTCCGATATACAATCTGGAATACCATCAGGTTGAGGAAGTTGTGAAAGGTTATTTACCAAGTCTATAATATTGTAATTTTCAGTGTTAGGACCGGGGAAACAATTGTCAAAAGAAACTAAATCACTCTGTTCTGGACAATCTGGACTAATTAAATTATAATTTATATCATAGCAATGTATAGTTGCCCAGTCACATGCCCCGTCATTATCGCAATCGTACAAACATTGTCCATTACAGTCCAAATAGGAAGCACCAAAAATATCTTCAGGATATTGACAAGGGTTTTGAAACTCTTGCATAGAAAACTGATTTACATTCGCCATCGGATTATAATTACATGCAGGAAGTCCAGGAATTCGAGACCATTGATGATTTCCATCATCCATACAACCATAATATACACATAAACCATCATCAATTTCTGCTGTTGCATCATAATTGTCAGCTAATGGGTCCATACATCCCTCAGCAGGAGTACAAGCATCGCAATCGTTGTTTGAACTATCAAAGCATGTCATGGGATAATAGTCATTGTTTGTTGTCGTAAGACACTGATTTTGATTAGAAAACCAAATTTCAGACTGAGAATTAAAATATGCTAAACTTCCGTTAACTTTATTTCTTAGATTCAATGAGTCGAAATTCCAATAGCCAACAAGTTGACCGAGCGAATTTATGGAACTAATTTCCTCAGAAACATTTAAAGTACTATTTTTAAATCCCAACACTCCTGAGGGAGTTTCATCAAATAAATCATCAATACCATCATTATCATCATCATCATCGTCATCATTACAACTTGATACACAGTTTGTACCAATATAAATACCATCACCATCAATATCATCGTCAATTTTATTAACAAGACCATCACCGTCTATATCTTCAAACAATCTAACATTTATTTCTTTTTGTGATAGTGCACGACTCCAAATTCTTAATTCATCAATTTTGCCATTCCATGAAGTTCCTGAAAGATTATCATTACTGGCGCCAATTTTATTTAAAATTGAATTGTCAATTAAACTAAATATTGGATTCTGAGAATATAAGTTGGTACTTGATTGTTGAACCATTGTACCATCGATGTAAATTTTTGTTGAATTAGAGCAAAAAACAACTGTAATATTTTTTAAGCTCTGACATTCATTGTTGTCTATATACCAATCATATGAACTAAAATCTAAAATTGTACCCTCAGGTGGAATCATATATATTGCATTCGTATTTTCATAATTGTAACAATTATCAGGAGAAGAACAATTTATAAGAAAGTCATTTCCTTCATAAAAGGCTTGAATACCCTTAACTCCATTTCGCCACCTCACAACGTACCTACTGCTTGAAATATCACCTAAATCAACCAGATACGACCACTCTGAAGACGAGTTTTCAATTTCTTCAGTAGAAATATTAAATGAAATAGTTACACCTTTAACATTTTGAAATGATAAACCATCTAAAAATAATCCATCATTTTGAGTTGAAAAATCAACACTTGCATAATAGTTACAACTGTTATTTTCTTCTGTTGCATATTGGTTGAAATTCACAGCATTGTTGTTGGTACATCCTTCAACCTCATCAACATCTAAGACACCATCTCCATCATCATCAGGATCGCAATCACTAATTTGATAGCCATCAATATTTCCAACACCATCATTGTCCTCGTCGAGCTGATCAGGATTAAAATATTCTAAGCAATTATCAATTATATCACAAACCTCGTCTCCATCGTCATCTATGCAGGAACCATCGCAAAAATATCCTGGTGGTGGATATTCACATAGATCTTGATTAGATGAATTAGAGTTAGAATCAAAATTACAAGCCAAAATGTCCTGACAGCCAAAAATAAACGGGACACATGAACCGTCGTCAACATTAGCTATTTCATTGAAATTGAATGCAGTATCATCAGTACAACCTTCAACTATCAGAGTCAAACATGAGCCATCTTCTTCGGTTGCATATTCATTATATTCTAAAAATATTTGATCTGTACACCCCAAAATTTCACTAAGATCACACACACCGTCCAGGTCTGAATCCGAACAACTACCATCACAATTGAAGCCGAAAACAGGGTATTCACAAGAATATACGTTTGGACCTAAATTCAATTGCAAAAAAACTGCCAAAAAATTTGGGGTGTATTCACTGGGAATAACTTCGTCAAAGTTCTCAGCATTTACAATTTGAGGAAAAGATTGGAAAACTGATATCTGATTACCAATATTTCTTTTAATAAAAAAATAAATGTTTTCACCGTCAACAGGGCCGTCAACTGCCGAAGTAAGTGGATCATCTCCAAAAATATTTATTGCAGTATTTGAACCATTATATTGAACTAATCCAGCACACTCATAGATGTCGTTAATAATATAAAAAACACCAATTGTATCATTTATATCTAGATTGTTCTCTAAAGCCGAAACTACACCAATATTCATACTATTTCCTGTATTTGAAGGTTCTGTGAAGTCAAGTAAAAACTCTACTTGATTATCAAAATTGCATGAGCTGATGTCAGGACATCCGTTGTTTTGTGAAAAGGTATAAGAAAAAATTAAAAAGAATATAAATGTTTTTTTCATAAGAACTAAATATAAGTAAATTAATTTAAAAAAATCAAGAACAGTATTTTTTAAAATTTTGTTCTATTGATACTATTATTGCTAGTGATGCCCAAACTGCTATAGATGCTTTATCCATATCTAAAAAATTATTAAATAAAGAGTGTATGAAATAACTTAATAAAGATATAAATAATGCCAATAACAATCTTTTAATATCATTATCTAAACAATTATAGTATAGTTTAATTATTTTGAAAAAAACACATATAAGTATAAGAAACAATGTTAACAAGCCAATGATACCAGACTCTGATAATATGCCTAAATATTCACTATGCGCATTTCCCCCATCCCCGTAATTTGTACTTATAATTGTTTTATCGCTAGAAATTTGGTACGGGGCGTAGTTAAACTGGTATGTTGATGGTCCCCAACCTAGTATTGGTTTTTCTTTGAACATTTTTAAAGCACATTTCCACCTGTTGATTCTTTCCATATTAGATGCATCAGTTGTAATATTTGATAATGAAGAAAAATGTTCAACCAAGTTGTCTGAACTGTCTTGATCGTTATTTGATAATGTTGTTATTAAATTGTTTTGAAATACAAATAATGTTATGAATAATGAAAATAAAATAGTAAGTAATGTCCTTACTGAGAGTTTGAGCCATATAAAAAACATTATGAACGTGGCACAAATTAAGCTAATCCAAGCTGCTCTAGAAAATGACAATATTAATCCAATTAGAAATAAAATTGCTAGAAAAAATGTTGTGATCTTGAGTAGAACTTTTCGAGAATTTAAAAAAACACAAAAAAGTAAAGGAATGAAGAAAGCAATCATTGCGCCATAGGATGTATGGTCATTAAAATAAGGCCACATCATGAAATGTCCAGACTGTTTGTCAAAAAAATATTTTGAATGTTTGATAATTGTTGAAACAATTACTAAAGCAAATGGAATTGAATACAAAAGAGTAAAAAAATTAAATCTTTCTTTGTTCTTCAAAACAACTATAGCAAGAAAAAAAAATGTAATAATATAACAAAGCCTAGTCAAAAAAAACTTAAGAGAGACAATAGTCATAGTAGACGTTATTGATGAAATTAACATCCAAAAAAGATATAATATAATTGATATAGAAATTGAATTGTTTAAATTTCTTTTTATTAGTTTTAAATGTTGGAGAAAATACAATATTGTAAGTATTGTAGATAGTAATAACAGTGGCTCAGTGGGTAATGCCATATCAATCGAACCTAACTTGATACCTAAGTTTGATGATGAGATGGAAATCGGGGTGAGAAAAATAATCAGATAAAATAAATAATCAATTCTCAACAGAGATATTAAGATTATTATAAATACTAACGGAGATATTAAAATTATTGTTTTTCCACTTTGCAGAAAAAATACTATTGAAAATAAAAAAATAATTGAACCAATAAAGCTGAGCCTATTCTTGTTCAAATTCGTGCTTAAATTCATCAATTAAATACAGAAACGAAGTTAAAAATATGTAAAAAATAGAAACCGAAACCACCGAACAAAATACAATTAACCATCTCACAGGTGATGTTTTTTTATCAGCTGGAAATGCCTTGTTAATTGTGAATTTATTATCTAAACTATACGTAGCATCAATACTAAGTCTCTCAGACTCTGATTCAATCAAAGCTAATTCTTCCTCAACAACATAACTCTTTCGTAGTAACATGTCATGTGGCCCAGCAAATTTTGCAAAATTATTTAACTCGCTTTTGATTCTTTTAGCACCTGAAATATTATTTTCTGAAAGAGCAATTGCATATTGTTCGGTGAGCCTTTCCACCTGAGGAGTAATAGAGATAATTCCGTTGTTTCTGTAAAACATTAGTGAATCTTGAATTTCATTTCTTTTTTTGTAGAGAAGGTTTTTTCTGTTTTCTAATATATCTAATGACTGAAAAGCTCTATTTTTCCTGATTCTTTTAAGAGTGGAATCAATTAGTATTAAAAACTCATTTGCCATATCGGCAGCAATTTGAGGGCTTTTATCAAGAACAGAAATTTCAATTGAATTAAATTTTGTTTTTTTAAAATTTACTAAGTCATTATAAGTCTTGTAAACTTTAGTGGTTGAATAATCAGAATCTATGTCAATTCCATAATGTTCATACAATTTAAATATTTTAACAATAGAGTCTCTTATTACATCAGAGTTTAAAATTTGTAATAATTGTTCGACTGCTTCTTCTTCACCAAATTCTAAAACATCCTTTCTGTATGGATTGTGTTCAATTAATAAAGCTTGTGAAACTGAGCTTGTTGTAGTAGGAAAAATAACAACAGAAGATTTAAATTTGGGCTCAATTAAGTATAAAGATACATATGAGCTAACAAGAAGAGTAATAATGTTAAGAAGGACAATGGTTCTCCATTTTTTCACTACTAAAGTTATCAGTGAAGTTAAACTAAAATCAAAATTTTTCATGTTTAATATTTTGGTACTACAAACATAACTTATTTTGTCATACTTTATTGTTAACTATGAATTTAAAGTCTGATAGGGTTATTAGTTTCAATTTAAGAGTCAATAAAACACTAAAAATACCATATAAAATAAACACAGTGATTAGGCTATCAAAATATTGATCTAAAATGAATGTAACAACCAATAAAATTGCAGAAAACAAAAATATTTTATAAAAGATTTTTTTCATTTTAAAATTAAAAATTTGATAACAAATGATAAATTGAGCTATTCCAGTAACAGATTGGGTAAACAAGCTTGCGATTGCCGAACCAAATGCGAATAATTTAGGAATTAAAATTAAATTTAAAAATATGTTTAATATTACACCAAAAAATGCTACCATATTTAATTTATACATTTCTCCATTAGCGGTTAATAAAGTTCCAAAAATATATGTTGAGGAAACAAACAAGAAAGAAATCATTAATACAATAAATATTTTTGAAGACTCAATTAAATTACTGTCATACCTCAAATCCATAATTTCAATTGAATAAAAAATTGAAAAAATTGAAAGACTGATAGCAAAAACCATAATTATTCTGAATGAACAGTATATTATTTCGTTTATTTTATTTCTATTTTTTAACATTTTTGATAATATTGGTAACAATAATGCTGCAAATAAATAAGCTAACATATTAGATGCTTCAAAAAAGCGATATGCTTGCGCATAAATACCAGCCTGAAGAGAATTGTCGTCGATTAGTCTATCCAACATAATACTATCTGATCTGTAATAAATTGTCATCATTAATATTAAAGCAGCATAAGGAAAACTTTTTTTCAATATTACTAAAGCTAAAGGGACACTTAGTTTAATCTTTAAATATTTTATTTTTTTGGAAGTCAAAAAAATACAAATTAATAAAGTAAATAAATAACTAACTGTTTGAGAAAATACAAACCACTCAATTTTGAATATTGAATTAGTCAATCCTCCCCATAATAAAATTGAGCAAATTACTATTAAAAGAAGTCTGTCTAGAATCGACACAATACTGTCTGTGACAAAATAATGTAGTGCAGAAAAGTTAGATCTGAGATAAAGAATAAAAGCAACAATTATTTGATTGAATGAAAGCAATACTAAAATCTTCAAATCATAAAATCTAAATCCTAATAATAAAGACAAAAGAATTGTTATTAGCAGATAAAATATTACAAGTAGAAGTCTCAAGGTAATTATACCTGAAAAATATTTTTCCAATAAAAAGTTGTGTTGTGCAATGTTCCTTGTGTTATAATTAATAATTCCACAATCCAAAATAATATTAAATAAAAAAGAGAGATTTATGAGAGCAAAATAATTGCCATACTCATTAAGTCCAACTCTATTTATTACTTCAGCATCAATACCAATTATATAGAATGGTTTGATTAACAAGTTTAAAATAACAATCAAAAAAAGATTCCAAACAAACTTTTGTTTCATTTATAATGATTCTGAAAAAATCATAAGTTAATTCAAAATATCAAATAATCATATCCAATTATGTTAATAATTAATTAAATTGTATTTGTGAAAGTTGCAATAAATACCAGATTATTATTGAAAGACAATTTAGACGGAATTGGAAGATTTTCATACGAAATTATCAAAAGGATTGTAAAACAAAATCCAAAAGCCGAATTTCACCTAATATTTGACAGAAATTTTTCAAAAAAATATATTTTTTCAAAAAATGTACATGGACATGTACTTAGTCCTCCAACAAGACATCCAATATTGTGGTTCATTTGGTTTCAGTTCAAATTACCTTTGCTTTTAAAAAAAATCAATCCTGATGTTTTTTATTCACCTGACGGATTTACAAGCACCAGACTAAATGGACTACCAACAGTCGTAACAATCCATGATATAAATTTTGAACATAGACCAGATGATTTAAACTGGCTTCATTCACTATATTACAGAACTTTTTTTCAGAAATTTGCACGGATTTCAACTCACATAACAACTGTCTCAAATTTTTCAAAAATTGATATCATTAAAAAATACAGTATAAATGAAAAGAAAATTTCAGTTGTATATAACAGTGTCTCTGAAAAATTTAAACCTGCAAATGACAAATTAAAATCAAAAACTAGAGAAAGATATTCGTCTGGAAAAAATTTTTTTTTATTTGTAGGCAGTTTGCACAAGAGAAAAAATTTAAAAAATTTACTACTGGCTTTTGATGGTTACAGAACTAATGGTGGTCAAAATAAATTACTAATAATTGGTAAAAAAAAATGGTGGGACCATGAAACTGAAAAAGTATTTAAAAAATTAGAATCTAAAAATCATGTAAAGTTTTTAGGTAGAGTAAGTGACAATGAAATGATTAATATTTTAGCCTCAGCGAAAGCACTTTGTTTTGTTTCATTTTTTGAAGGTTTTGGACTACCTATCTTAGAAGCTATGAAATGTGAGACTCCCGTAATTTGCTCTAATACTTCCGCTATGCCCGAAGTGTCAGGAAATGCATCAATCTTAGTTAATCCTAATTGTCATAATGAAATCACAAATGCAATGTTAAAAATTGATAGTAGTTCAAATTCTGAAATGATTGCAAAAGGAATATTAAATTTAAAAAGATTTGACTGGTATAAAAGTGCGGAGCAAATTTTTGAAATTTTGTTGAAAGCAAAAAAAAATGGGTATTAAAAAATATAAATCAAATTTTTTAGTCTGCGGATGTGACGAATCTGGCAGAGGTGCATTGGCTGGTCCTGTAGTTGCTGCAGCAGTAATCCTAAACAAGGATTTTGAAACAAAAGACATTAATGATTCAAAAAAACTATCGTCAGTTAAAAGGTCAGAATTATTCAAGAAAATAACCTCTGCGGAAAATTTGTGGGGAATTGGTATTGTTGAAAATAATGAGATTGATAAGTTGAATATTTTAAACTCATCAATTCTGGCAATGCATAAGGCAATTGCTGTTTTAGAAAAAAAAATAAATAATTTTAAAAATTTTGAACTTATTATTGACGGAAATAAATTCAAACAATACAAGAAAGTTAAACACAGCTGTATTATCTCAGGAGATTCTAAATTTTTTTCAATTGCAGCAGCCTCAATTTTAGCAAAATTTTACAGAGATAACATAATGATTAATCTAGATAAAAAATTACCGCAATATAATTGGAAATGTAATAAAGGTTATCCAACCAGACAACATCGAAAGACGATAATAAATTTTGGGGTTTCGAAATTCCACAGAAAAAGTTTCAAAATGAACAATCAACTAAATCTTTGGGTATGAGAATAGAAAAGATTATTGTAATGCTAATATTTTTGATTAGTTGTAATAATAATGATATCAAACTAATCAATACAAATAACGCTATTCCAAGTAGCTCAGACGTAATCATTAAAATTAATTCTTGGAGTAATTTTGATAAAAAGATTCAAAATATTGATTGGTGGAAAAAACTTTTTGAGCAGGAGAACTTTGAAAAATCGTTCGAATTATTAAATTATATTTCTGAGAAAAAAATTTTTGATAGTGATTTAGAAAAAAAAGAACTATTTCTATGCATGAAATTAAATGGAAATAAGTCAGTTGAAACATTAATTATTTCGTCTCTAAATACAACAAAAAAAGAAGAAATATTTGAGAAACTGGGAAACAAAATCCAAGAAAAATTTAAGGTAAATAGTTATGAAGGAGAAAAAATTTTTCAATTAGAATTAAGTGAAAAAGATGGTATTTATTTTTCTGTAGTAAACAATATTTTTTTGTTGAGTTTTTCAAATATTCCAATTGAAAAGGGTCTCAGACAAATTAAATCAAATCAAAATATTTTTGAACATAATGTAATCCAAAAATTAGACAAAAACCTACCAAAGTACGGTGATGTAAACGTATTAATAAAATCAAGCTTAATTGAAGAAATTACATTTAAAAAAAATATAGTACTTAACAAAGATGGATGGTCTTGCTTTGATGTTGAACTTGAAAGAGATTTCCTTATCCTAAATGGGGTTTCTGACAGAGGTGACGTGAAATATCTTAATGACTCAAAATATAGTGACGCTAGAGAATCCATTTCGATCAAGATACTGCCCAGGCATGTAAAGGAATTTAATCATTATCAAATTAATAATGATAATGACATAAATGAAGTGTTGAACATAATAACTGATGGTCCATATACAAACTTTGTACAAATCAATCAATCTGACTGGGATCCTAAAGAAATAATAATAGCAAAATCAAACAATGAAGTCATTAATCATGACCTTTTGTTATTCGACCCCCAAAACAAATCATTTTGTCATAAAAATTTTAAAAAAAATATAAATATAAACAGTGAATCTAAAATTTCCGGATTCAATATATCGATGTTAGACATTAAAAAATTTAACAAAAACATTTGGTTCATGTATATGATCAAAAATTGGGACAAGGCATACTACACAATAATAAATGACTGTATTGTTCTTTCTAAAACTGAGTCTGAAATTAAGTCAATAATCAACAACTTCGTTTCTAACCAAACTATTGCAAAAAGTAGGGTTCTGGAAAAAATAAATAATGAACTTGGAAAGAAATCTCACGCCACAAGTTATTTTCAAATCGCAAACAAAAATAATTCTTTCAGCAATATTTTTAACTCTGCAGTATCCAAAAATATTTCAGATAACAATTATTTTTTTAATTCGCTAATTTTTTTAAGCAACACTATTTCAAATTCAAGTAAAACTAAATGGATATATAATTTAAAAAATGAAACAAACTACAAGCCACAAATTGTAACTAATCATTATACTCAAGATTTTGAGATTCTAACACAAGACATCGAAAACATATTATATCTAATTGACAGCAAAGGGCGAGAAATTTGGACTAGAAAAATTGGAAACTCAATAATAGGAGATGTTAACCAAATCGATGCTTTCAACAATAATAAATACCAATGGATGTTTAACACACGGGATTCTATTTACTTAATTGATAGAAATGGAAATAA
>PKDT01000056.1 GCA_002863085.1 Flavobacteriales bacterium | reverse complement strand
ATTGATAAGGACGACTCTAGGCTATCTTTTATTCACTCAGTTTTAACAGAAATTAATCAAAAATTAAAAAAACATTCATCGGGTATAAAAACCTTTTATGGCACACCGCTTGAAGTTTTTGAAAAAATTTCTCTGGAATATGATTTTGAAAATGTTTTTTGGAATAAGGATTATGAACCTTACGCAATAAATCGGGATTTAGATGTTCAAAGTTTTTTAGAATCAAAAAAAATTAATGTTCACACCTTTAAAGATCAAGTTATCTTTGAAGAAAATGAGGTGATGAAGGATGATGGAAAGCCGTACACTGTTTACACACCATATAAGAATAAGTGGTTGAGTGTGTTTCATCAAAATCCGTTGAGTTATGAAAAAAAATCACATTGTAATTTTGATGGATTTATTAAAATAAAATCACATGTGATAACCCTAGGTGATATGGGTTTTACGAAATCAAAAATTAGAGTGAGAGATTTTAGTTTTGAGAAGATATCAGATTATGAAAATTATAGGGACTTTCCATCCAAAGACTTTACATCATATTTAAGTCCTCATCTCAGATTTGGGACGGTTTCTGTAAGAATGTGTGTAGATATTGCAAGAACCCAAAACTCAACCTTCTTATCGGAGCTTATTTGGAGAGAGTTTTTTATGCAAATATTATTTCACTTTCCTCATGTAGCGCATTCATCCTTTAGACCAAAGTATGATAATATAGAATGGTTAAATAACAAGAATGATTTTGAAAGATGGTGTAATGGAATGACAGGATACCCTTTAGTTGATGCTGGAATGAGGCAACTCAATGAAACAGGCTACATGCACAATAGAGTTAGAATGATTACTGCTAGTTTTTTAGTTAAACACCTTCTAGTTGATTGGCGATGGGGTGAAAGGTACTTTGCAAAAAAATTATTAGACTATGAAATGTCATCTAATAATGGAAATTGGCAATGGGCTGCTGGAACAGGGTGTGACTCGTCTCCTTACTTTAGAATTTTTAATCCAATATCCCAACTTAAAAAATTTGATTCAAATCTTGAATATGTTAAAAAGTGGGTGACAGATTTAAGAGACCCATCATATCCAAAGGAAATTGTTGATCACAAGTTTGCTAGAGAAAGGTGTTTAAATCAGTACAAAATTGCTGTAAAATAAATATTACAATGAAAAAAGTAGTGGTATTTGGATCAACAGGCCTTACGGGTAGACAACTAATCAAAATCTTAAATGAGGACCCAAGCTTTAAAGACATACTTCTCATTTCAAGAGTGAAAATTGATAATTTAGATAAAAAATTTAAAATTGTAATTACTCATGATTTTAGCATTAAAAATCTTTCCAAGCTGCTCAAAGGTTGTGATGTTGTTTTCAGTTTAATTGGCACTACTCAAAAAAAAGTTAATTGGGATAAAAAAAAATATAGAGATATAGATTTTCAAATAAATTACAATATTGCATCAGCATCTAAAAAAAATCTTGTTAGAAAATTAATACTTGTTTCATCTAGTGGCGCAAATTTGAAATCACAAAACTTTTATTTAAAACTAAAGGCTGAGATTGAAAGTGAAATATCAAAATTGGAAATTAAAAATTTTGTAACTCTTCGCCCATCACTTTTATTAGGTCGAAGAAAAGAATTTAGATTTTTTGAAAAAATTGCGCAATTATTTATGCCAATGATATCCTTTATATTGCCTGATGAATATAAACCAGTTAGTGCTTTCAAAGTTGCAAAAACCATGGTTTATGTTTCTAAATTAAATCAATTAGGGAATATTGTTATTTCAAATAAAGACATTTTACAAGTCTAATTAGACTTTTAATTTTTTATAAACCTATATAAATAAAGAAAAATAATACCACCAATATTTGAAAACCAAACTAAAGGGCTAGACCACGACACCCCGTCAAATCGAACGTCATATAAAGGCCAAAGAATTGGTGTAGGAAAAAACTCAGCTGTGTGAAAAGGAAAGTCTAAAACTATATGAAAAGGCCATGCTAGCATGGCAAAGGCCAGTTTCTTATTAATAAAAAAATATACAACTAAAACAAAGATGAGCGCAATAACTAGGCTGTGCGTTATATCGTATAAACTATATATATAATTTGGCAGCTCTGTTTCAATACTAACTCTTACTTCAGAATTACTTTTGTTGAATATATTTATTAAAAAATAAATGCCAAAAGAAAATAGGTCAGGAACGACCCCAAAAAAAAGACTCCAATAAGGTTTCCCCTTGTACCCGAAAAGACCTCGCCCCCACAATGCATGACTCAGTGTATCCAATTTTCTTAAATTTTAATGTGTTTGTATTTTGATATTACGAATTTTGGGTGATGTATCACTTTTTTTAAATTGTTTTTTTAAAAGCTCTAGCTCCTCAATTGTATAACTACTATTATAATAAGTCAAAAATGATTCATATTCTTCCGCCCCAAGAGTCATTGATTTTATTAGGCTTAGCACATTATTTGTAAACTCATTTACATCATTGCATATATTTATTTTATATCTACGGTTATTATAAGATTTGAGCTCATTCTGTTGATTGTTAGTACAAATATTACAATAAAAGTGATTTGTTAAAACCTCCCCGCATGTCATGTTACTTTTTTCAAATGGAGTTTCAAAGTCTGAGGTTTTAAAAGTTGTAAAAAGAGTCCGTTGATTATTTTCAAAGCCACTATTGCTATTTATATAATTGCTTTGCAAAAAGTTTTTTCCGTAACACTCTAGTGGTTCTTTTTCTGTGCAGCTCAAAATTAAAAAGGCAAAAAAATAAAATACTTTCATTTATCTAATTTAAGTTTTTGTAGCAATAAATTAATTATTGTTTAAATAAATAATTTACAATATGTACTTTTAATTTATGAGAATTATTTACTTAACTATTTTCATTTCAGGTCTATTATTTTCGCAAGAAGACAGCTTTATTATATCAAATATCGAAAAAAATATTTCTAATAATATTTCCTTCGGATCAAAATTATATACTGGCAATAAATTTTTAGATCAAAAAGTTTTTAGTAGAGAAGGTGTATTTTTTAATTATAGCTTTAAAAGAGACAAAAAACTTAATGACAAGCTAACTCTTTGTTCTAAAATTGACTTTAACTTAAGTAATGCATTTTCAAAAAAAATAACCGTTTCTGAACCATTACTGGACATTTATTTTACAACCAAAATTCCTAACATCTTATCATCGTATGTATTTTACAAAATTAGCTTTATACAAAAGCTTACAAATAATTTATACCATGAGATAAGTTTAAAAACAAGGATATTTACCTTGTTTTACAAAAAGGGTTCTCTTCTTAAGCCAAGTCTTCATTCCTTTAGCGGCTTTGTTTCCCCTGAACAAAATGGCAGTTTACCAGATTTGGAAAAACCCACCCAATTCAGTTACTCATTAAGCCTCAAACCAAACAATAAACAAACCTTTAGTCTTGCATTTATACTAAAGAATGAGTGGACTATTAGAAATGCAGCGGAGAATAAATATTATCCAGGCCTAATACTTAAAACAACTCGAACTTTGAGTGAAAATTGGAAAGCGCCATGGCTAAGAAACTAGTCTAGTAGAAATAAACCTTTTTTTCAACGCATCCATTATCATAAATTAGAAAATTTATGCCACTTGAACGGTCATTTATCTTTTGTCCTAAGTTGTTTGAATTATATATAAGTTTTTTTTCATTTGACGAACAATCTGAAACAATCAATCTCAATTCATTTATGTTATTATCAATCCAGTTTATTCTTTGGTAAATCCAAAATTTAATGAATTCGATTTCATCTTGGTAGGTGACTCCAAGTTGGTAGTTTGGCCAAATCCACTCACCCAAATTATCCCATTTTTCAAAGTTTCTGTCCTTAGCCGCATCTAAAAGATTACTAATACTATCTATGTGGTTATAGATTTTTCCAAGGTCTAAAACATTAGTTCTGAGCTCAAACCATCGCTCTGTTAGTTTCCTTCTGAAAGAATCGTTCTGAATTAATTTAAGCCAAAAATCAGGGATAGAAGTTCTACAAGGTGTTTCCTCATTGATAACCCAACCATTAATATTTGATGACCTGCAAAAATCAACATTTCCAAAAGATAGATTATAGTCCCATACAGGTCCAACAGAAAATTCACCACCTAAACTCAAGCTTTGTTTGTTAAAAAAAAGACTTAAACGGTAAGCATCTACGTCCTTACTCAGCTCACTAATAATAATGTAGTCAATAAATGACTGAATATTAATATTTTCTATTTCTTCAATTTCTAATATGTTATATGACAAATCATGAATATCTTGTTCTAAACTATTTATATAGATTTCTATATATGTTTTTTGCTCCTCGGTAATTTCGTCAGCCTTTGGATAGTGATATTGAAAGCAAACATTATCACCATTAAAAGTCTTAAAATTTGAACACCAAGATGAATTTGGTTCAGCTTCAGTCAGTTTATCAATCTTAATAATATAACCACCGCTGTCAATGGTTTTATTGAACTCAGGAATGTTAACACGATTTGTATCTTGTTTGATTTTTTCAGTCAGTAAATAAATTCCCATATACTCCGAGTTGATAAAAACCTCACAATATTTAGTTCTTGGAGCATAATAACCCATTTTTCTAGAAATCTCATAACTCAGAGAATTTCTTAGTAAAGTTTTGTCAGAGTATGGGGCATAAAGTACCCAGTCATTTTCATCGGGCAGACCCAGTATAGAAATATTATTATTTTCGCCAGTACTGGTTTGTGTTTCTAAACTGTAAGATTTTTTTGGAAATATTTGTTGTGAAGAGCTTCCTCTCATTTCTATGCTGATTTGACCATTGTAATCATTAAAATTATCGTTTGAGTTGTTTGTCCCATCTTTATTATTTATGATACCCATTTGACAAATGATTCTAGGATTATCTAAAATAGTTTGTCCCCCAGTATTGATGAAGACTATCGGTAGGTTCGACTCAATTTCTTGACTTAAAATTAAAATAGGGGACAAGCAAATAAAATACAACAGTTTCATTATTTATCAATTAGCTACAACCCTTACTATATTGCATGAACTTAAATTTGCCAAAATATGACAAATCTTTTGCGTATAATAATTTACAGAAAAGTAAAAAAATACATAATTCTTTTTCATAGAATTAAATAAACATTAAATATTAGAACTACAAGTGTTATTAAAATTGTCAATATGTGTAGATAGCGCCACAACCTGTCGTTTGACTGATCTTTAGCCCTATTTATTGTTGGTGTTATTAAAAAACAGAACAACATTAACCCACAATTTAGTAAGCTTATGAAAATTTCTTTAGAAAAAATTAGTAAGCTAAAATACATTAGTACAGAATTAATTAAGCACAAAACAAACATAACAATAAAGAATTTTGGCCAAATATGTCTTAAAAACTTACTTGCAATTTCCTTACTTAGTACTCTATTTATATCTGGTGCAATTACAAGGGATTGGAACAAAATAATACTTATAACCCCGCTTGTTATTATTATTGATAACATTTCAAGCATAACTAAATATTACAATTATTAATTTATTTTCTTTTTGCTTTTGCAATTTCTTCGAAATTAACATTAGTGTAAGAAAAGCTGGTTTCATTTATTAAGCTTTCTCCATATTTTAAAGACCAATCCTTATGAAGTGCAAGATCCATGTGAGTAGGGGGGATTATATTAAATTTAACAGAGTAATTATCATTGATTGCTCCAGGAAGCACTATATTTCTTGCATAGTGGAAATTATCAATTAAGTTTATATGTGGCAAAAGGTCTATAAATGTACTTATTCCAGTTCTTTCATTGGTTAATTTAGCGTTAATATATAGATAAGGAATAAATCCATTTTCAACAGCACCCTTTGGAAGATCTTTAGAGTCCCAATTTACCCTAGCTTCTATGTGAACGTTTGTTTCATTTTCTGAAAGGTGCATTTTTGTAGGTGTTATATGATCTTTTATAGCACCCTCAAAAATAAAAATAACACCAGGTTCAACTCTTTCTTCGCCAATTATTAGTTCTTGGGAATTAGAAACAAGGTTAATTAAAAATAAAATAATAATTATTTTCCACTTCATATTATAGTAATTATTCAATTGTATTTACTGTTACTGTTCCTATCATTCCATTTGATGCGTGTCCTCCGACAGAGCAATCGTAATGATAAACTCCAGGTGTTTGAAATGTATATGAAAATATAACTGCACCCACCTCTGAGATAGCATCAGAGTTAAAAACCTCAGGGTTATCAAAAGGTTCATTATTTAGTGAGTTGATTTCACCATTTATATCGTGGTGTCCCCCATCGTTAATCCACCTTACAGTTTGACCAACATTAATAGTTAAATTTTGGGGATCATAGTAATAGTTTCCAGCAAAAACGGTGTAGTCAGCGTTGACATTATTGTTATCTTCATTTTCATTTTCGCACGAACTTAGGATTCCAATCAAAAAAGCTATAATAAAAAATCGTGTCATTATTTTTCCATTTTAATTTTTCCTGATGAGAGTAGAAATATTACAACGAGTGGAAGTATAGCCATAACAGAGTGAATATAACACGTCACACCCGGCATTGGAGAGATATCAGGAAGTATTACTCCAGTTAGATTGATTACTGAGAAAGAGAGGCAAATTTTAATTCGATCCTTCATTACTGTTAAGCTATCATACTTGGCTTTGACAGGAACGGCAAGAATGGATTGGATTAGCCAAAGGAATGCTACAAACAAGCTTGTTTCATTGTTTTCGTTTATAAATTGATTAATCTCAACACCAAATACAAGAAGTCCATAAATAAAATATCCTGTTAGAAAAATTTCTCGATTTTTTTTGACTAAACCAATTACAGACAAAAGACATAGTCCAATTACAACAAATATCAGTGGGTTCATGTTATTTTTTTTTTATGTTTTACAAATTATTTTTTTTTATGTTTTACAAATATAAGCTTTTACATTTAGTATTTTTGACTTCTAATTTAAAAGAAAACTTAATGGAAAATAATGTATTTAATTTTTTTTTAGGGGAAAAGTCAAAAAAACATATCGAAAAAGTTTTACTTTTTATTGCTCTTTTTTCTTTCATTATTCACCTTGCTATTATCTATTTAAATAAGTCAAGGTTACTAGATCTAAGTGACCCATATCAACTTTTTACCAACCCTATTACTGCTATATATACACCTTTTTCATTTATTCTCATATACGAGATTTATCTTTTAATTTATTATCTCCCTAGGTCAATTACAACCTATATTTCTAAACAATATGAAATTATCACTTTAATTGTAATAAGACGAATATTTAAAGACATCTCCAATATTCAAATCGAGGAGAGTTTATTTACCAATCAAATTAATTTGCAAATATTCATAGACCTGGGTGCAGCAGTAATTTTATTTTTTCTCATATTTTTATTTAGAAAAAATACATTAAAGAGCTATCACAAAGTTGATAAAGCAAAACTGTCACAGTTTATAAGAATAAAAAAGTGGATAGCAGCCTTAATGATTCCAATACTTTTTTTCTTGGCATCTTTTCAGTTTTATCAGTGGTTGTACGAATATATTCAAACCAAAAGTATTGTATTAGATATCAATGCTATCAATAATATTTTCTTTGATGAATTATTTCAGGTTTTAGTTTTAGTTGATGTTTTACTTCTTTTGTTTTCTTTTTTTAATTCTGATCTGTTCCATAGAATTTTAAGGAATTCAGGATTTATTATTTCAACTATTTTAATTCGCTTTTCATTTCTAACAGATGGACTTTCAAATGTAGTTTTAATTATCTCAGCCTTGTTGTTTGGTTTATTAATACAATTAATTTACAATGCATGTGAAAGAAAGGAATTATTTAAAAATTAAAAACTGTAAACTTACAGTACTCACATAAGAGTGTTGATAACATCTTGGAATCAAAATTTTTTGAGCAACTCTATATCATATAAATAAGATATATTTGTCGTCTAATTATTTAAATTATTAAACTATGAGAAAGTTATTTTTTACAATTTTAATAGGATTTATTTCATCAATCTCGTTTTCACAGGAAATGCCTGAATATACAATTGGTCTTGGCTTAAGTCCCTTTGGAGGCTCATTAAATTACACATACCACAAGTCTCAAAAAACCTCAATTAATGTAGCAGTTGGTGGATTAATCGAGAGTGATTTAAGCGATTTTGCTAGTGATCTTGAAATTGATGATGATTTTGTGTTAAAATCAAGCAGTGGATGGATGGGTATATTTGTACACCACAGACCATTTGAAAATGCGCAATGGGCCGCATTTGTAACAGGATTTGGTGTTGGGTTTATTGAAAATACCATTGAAGTTTCACATGACAACCACATGGATGTTTATACTGCACACTACAAAGAAAACCCTGTTGGTTATGTTGGCTGGACTTTTGGATCAGGCCCTACAAAAGGATTTAATTATTCACTTGATTTGGGAATGCTCTACACGTCTGGTCCTACAATAGTTGGTCCTGGGGAACATAATGATGCAATAGCAGAGAGCTTTTATTTTTCTAATGCACTTCCAAATATTCAAGTCACACTTGGATATGGTTTTTAGTATAAAAGACTGTTAATTTATAAAATTGGGGAGCTGAATAAATTTATATTTTGCTCCCTTTTATTTTAGTCTGATTTTTTTTTCCACAGAACCATCATCATAAATTTCTAGAAATATCTTTGAATTAGAGGAGTTTTTGCCAATTACATTATATACTTGAACTAGCTTTTTGTCAAAACTAAAATCGTTGACAGAAATGTTACAGTTTAATTTTCCATCAATACTAAATCTAGAAACGAAATTCCAAATCTCATTAGTTGCATCTATGTCCATATTACCAAAAACACCAGGCCAGTCATGATCTCCACCAATAACCTTAAGCTCTTGTACAGAAGAGCAGTTATCTCCATACAGCCACACCTTTCTTTCTACTGTACTGCCATCGTTAGGTGAAACGTCCTCAACATTTGTTATAACAGGAGCTACATCAGTATTATTATAGCTAGACCAAAAAGTTGTAATATCGTCAGCAGACATGTAAAGGGGCATATCGCCATAAGATAAACCCTCATAAGTTGAGTGAGGGTTTTGATCAACAGTTCCGGGTATGAGCATCATAGCAGTCGGGTGAACAGGTGAGCATGTACCCCATCCATAAATATCATCTCTGTAGTAGTCATCTAGCATACTTCCCGAAACAGCAGCAAAAGCTGCAATTCTACTATTCAGTCTACATCCTAATTCGTAGGAAATAATAGCCCCCTCAGAATAGCCACATGCATATATGCGTTCTTGGTCAATATCGTACTCTGTACTTAGCTCGTTAATAATTGCCTCAATAAAAAAAATGTCATCGTGATCTGTTGGAGCTTTATGTATCCACGAAGTGGTGCCCCCTTCAGGATCTATAGCGCCCTGAGGATAAACGGCAATGAAGTTTGCAGTATCTGCAAGGGGTCTCATATCATTGACTTGAATAAAATCAGAGGCGTATCCACCTCCGCCATGAAAACTAAATAACACAGGGACTTCGTCTCCATCTTGATAAATCTCAGGAACATATATGATATATTCCCGCTCAATGCCATCAAAAGTCATGGTTTCAGTAATTTGTTGTTGAGAAAAAATAAACAAAGGTATTAGAAAGCAGATTAAAATTTTTTTCATAAGTAATTTCTAAAGATTAATGTAATCAATTCAGTTATGTTATAATTCATTTTAATTAAATTATTTTGGTCAAAGATAATTATTTTGTTGAAAAGATTTGGTCTTAGTCAGTTAAGTTAAATTGAATAGGGGTTGAAACATTCATCTTAATTTGATAGGCCTGACCAGCTGCCAGGTTGCCAACATTATTTAAATTGTAAGTTGGCCAAAATGCATTACCCCATGAGTCTTTCAAAATTTCAATATCTGAAATGAAATTTTGGAACGCAATATCAATATTAATATCTGTAGGGCTTAGACAACCGACTATATTCCAACCTTCATTAAGGTTGATTATTGATGAAAGAGGACTGGGTTGTCCAATAATTTTTAGCGTGTCGTCATTAGTCATTTTTACTTGATAACCAAGTCCAATTTTTAAGCTGTCAATTTCGTTTATACCGAACTCAGGCCAAAACACATTTCCGTTACCGTCTTTAATAATGTATATGTTTTCTATGTTATCAGAAAAAATTTCTTCTAAATTGTTTTCATTAGGTGTGATGTAAGTAGAAATCAACGACCATCCGCTTTCAAGCTCTATTTCGTGGGAAACATTACAATTTGGAAGATAACTCAGTTCATCATTGTAATAATAATTTTCAAACATTGGATAATTAGCACATGAGCAGTTCTCTTCCAGGTTAAATTTAAGCAAATCATTATGCATTGTGTTTGAATCTTGTTCAAACCCAGAGGTTAAATAAACATCACAGTTTATCACAAATGTACCAGGGGCCCATCTCGCTCCGCCGGGGTGCGGTGTCATTTCGCTCCAGATATTGTTGATTGCATCATATTGCCAAAATTCTCCATAGTCTAAAGGACCGTGACTATCTCCGTCACCACTTAAAATATATCCTTTGTCATCAAATGAAAACTGAGTGCCAGCAACCCTTCCCTCACCTTCAAAGTTGTTAACCTCGATCCAGTTGTCGTTCTCATAATCGTATTCATAAAAGTCATTATAAATTGTCATACTACCATTTTGATTATTGCCGTGACCAAAGCCAACAAAAACTTTATTACTTGCAGAAAAATAATAAGGGTGATGTCTGTCTCCATAATCAAAATACGATTTCTCAGACCAACTGTCAGATTCGATACTGTACTCCCACCAGTCACCATAATTTTGGTTAGTACTACCCATTCCAACATATATTTTATTATCCAGTAATATCATAGCAGGATGGTTCCTTCCCTGTCCAGGGAACGGCGTTAACTCTACCCAATTATCATTTGCCATATCATAGCGCCACCAGTCAGTAGGATATTGATTTTGGAATTTGCCAAATCCAACAAATGCATGGGTGTTGTTAGATACCCCATAACCGTAACCTCTTGGTCCACCAGGGAAGGCACTTACTTGGGTCCACTCATTATTGACAGGATTATATTTATATACATCGTCAAGATATTCACCACTACTACTTTGTCCAGCCATAACAAAACCGAATTGATTATTTGAAAATGTTATTGGGTGGTGTCTACCTGGCCCAGGATAACTTGAAAGTTGCACCCAGTCTTGACCAGCTAAAATCAAAGGAAAAAGTAATACGGCGTATTTAAAAAAAATATTCACGAAGGGTAGACTTATATTTTATTTCAAGAAATTAACCTAGTTTTCTTTTAAGAACAGAATTTAATTTTTTTTCATTGGTTCCGCCCCAGCTCTCTAAAACTGTTTTGTTATCATACAAGTAAAAATAAGGATAATAGGGAGGTTGAAACTTTTCGGGCATTGTTTCGCCCATCAGGGTTCGGAAGCCGATTTTGTAGTTTTCTGTTGCAGTTTTTACAATTGGTTCGAATTCTTTGCAAGGCATACATCCCTTTTTTTTAATCATTACAATTTCCATATTAATTTATTTTATCTTTCGAGCTGTTAAGCTCAGGATCATTTTCGTTTTGTTTTGACTGGGCGGCGTTAGCAGTATATATGTTGTAAAACATTGTGAACATATATGCACAAAATATAATTAGTCCAATAATAAACATAAATATATTATTCATAATAAACTATTTATTTGTTATTTCGTCGTTGTCTTATTACAATAGATAATGCAAGGATTGAGGGAACCCATATTCCAACAAATATTCCTTCAAGTTGTTGTCCTGAAAACCAAAGGCTTACAGAGTACAAAAAAGAAAGAAAGGCAAGGATAACGGGGTAATATACCATCCAAAAGTTTTTCAGATTTTTCATATTAATATGTCATTCTTATGTTAAGTTCAAATTCATCATAAATCAAGTTGTCACCCAAGTCACTAAAAAATGAACCGGAGCCATATCTCACGTCAAATTTTGATCTATCAAGTGTAAGGTCAGCGCTAGCTACTCCATTTTTCACTGTTGCAGTAAAAGTTACATCCTGCGTTATTCCTTTTATTGTTATTTTGGAATCAATCTCATATTTACCATATCCTTTGTAAGAACATTCAATAAGTTCTATTGATGAAATAGGATGCTTTTTAGTATCAAAGAAATCAGATGAATTTAAGTGCTTTTCTAATTGATCTTTATAATTTCCCTCTAAATCAGTGCAAACAATAGATTGCATGTCAATGTCTACCTTTCCTGAGATTAGCCTTTTCTCTTCAAAGTGTAGATGACCAGATCTTATAGCTATTTCACCTTCGTGATCTCCCCCAACTTTAGAAGCTTTCCATATCACTTCGCTTTTTTGTGCGTAAATATCATTAGTTGTGCTATTAGGACTGTGAGTGTGTTCTGTTGTGTTATTAGACTTTGCCCTGCAACCACAATTTTTACATGCTTGTGATGGTGTTATATTTAATAACATCGCAGACAATAATAAAATTAAATATTTAGTTTTCATCATTATTTTGTATAAAAGTTATAACACAAAGTTATACAAAAATATTTATCTTGTGCAAGTATTTAGTGTTTCTTTAATATTTAACAGATTAGGCGTGATAAAAAAAAGGCTTCAATTAAAGAATTGTTTAGTATGTAATAAACCATTTAACTGGAGAAAAAAATGGAAAAGAGACTGGGATAATGTTAAATATTGTAGTGAAAAGTGTAGAAGAAATAAAAAGAGCAGTGAAAAAAAAAATAAATATAGTTTGGATTAAGCGAGATATAAGGACGCAAGACCACGAACCATTATATTATGCTGAAACGCTTAATGAAGATTATTTAATCATATATATCTATGACACTGAACTCTTGTGTTATGGAGATTTAAGTTTACGTCACCATCAATTTGTTTACAGTTCAATATCAGATGTAAATGAAAAGTTAAAAAAATATAAAAGGTCGATAAATATTTTTTATGATTTGTCTAAAAATATTTTCAGATACTTGGCTGATTTATATGACATAAAAAATGTTTTATCCTACAAAGAAACTGGGATTAGAGCATCATGGAATCGAGACAATTCTGTTCAAAGAATATTTAATTCAAAAAATATTAATTGGATTCAATTCGATAAGCAAGGAGTTAAAAGAGGAATAAAAAGTAGGGACGGTTGGGATAAAAATTGGTACTATTATGTGAATCAAGAAATTAAACAAACTACTTTTTCAGTTTCTAATTTAAGTAATAAGTTTGAAAAGTTTTTATTGCCCACTAATTTTAGAAACCAAATTGCGAATTATTCAAACTCATTTTTAAAAGCTGGTGAAAATGAAGCTCACAAAGTTCTAGAATCTTTTGCGTTTGAAAGGCATTTAAACTATTCAAAATATATTTCAAAGCCCTTGAAAAGTCATAAGAGCTGTAGTAGATTATCTCCTTATCTAGCATGGGGAAATATTTCGGTAAGACAAGCATATCAACAAATTAAAAAAACTGATTCTAATATAAAGAACAAAAGGTCTATTAATGCTTTTACTGCAAGACTAAAATGGAGATCACACTTTATCCAAAAGTTTGAGTCTGACTGTGATTATGAAAATAAATTTATTAATCGGGCTTACGAAAATATTAAGTTTGATGAAAATACATCATTTTTACAACAATGGAAAGAAGGATTAACAGGCTACCCACTTGTTGACGCAACAATGAGATGTTTAATTGAGACTGGATGGATTAATTTTAGAATGAGAGCTATGTTAGTTTCTTTTTTATGTCATCATCTTAATCAGGATTGGAGAAATGGTATATATCACATGTCAAATATGTTTTTAGATTATGAGCCGGGCATTCACTACACCCAATTTCAAATGCAAGCTGGCCTTACAGGTTTTAATACAATTCGAATTTACAATCCTATCAAACAGTCTATCGAACATGATAGTTTGGGTGAGTTTATAAAAAAATGGGTGCCTGAACTGAGAGATATGAATTCTTCTGAGATTCACGAACCTTGGCTACACAATAAATGTTATTCCCTTTTCGATAATATAGATAACAGCTCTAAATATAACGACCCGATTGTGCCTCCAGTCAAATCTGTTGTAAAGAGCAGACAACAATTATGGAGCATAAAAAAAAATAAATTTGCAAAATCAGAGTCAAAACGACTAATGGCCCTTCATGTTAGAAAAAGAACCACCAGATTAAAATGAAATTAAGCTTAACACTAACTTTACAGACCATAGTATTGTTCTTATCCAATTTGTATTGATAAGCTTTTGTATTAATTTTTTTTCTTTCCTATTTGTCAGGCCCTTATGTACTGGAACTTGTATAAGAAACGTACTAATCCATATTAAGCAGGTTGTTATAAACATTGCTGCAGTTAATTTATTTTCAAAGTTTGACAAAAATAAAAATGAGATAATTAAAAACTCTAATACCATGATTGGTCCCACCAAATAACCCATGCGTTTCATGTAATTTTGATGAATTGTATGAAAGTTTTCATTATAGCTATCTAGTAATGGATAGTTTACGAATTGCGTCATTAGTATTATTCCCAGTAGAATGCTATTTACAACAAGGTTAGAGATTAATAAATATAACGTCATATTACAGTTGTATTTTTAGTATATCAGAAAACATAGTAGTGTAACATGGTGACAGTTTCTCTCTCTTAAAAGTCCATTTTCTATTAAAATTGCCCGATGCTAGGTGAATTTTATTTTTACCCATTTTAGAATTAAGTAGGTCCATAGATTTCATTATTTGTTGTCTCTTTTTTCTGTCAATTGTATCAAACAAAGATGTTTGAATACTGCTCTCAGGGGAAGTGTTATGTACAACAACACCGGCCTTTTTGTAAGAGTATTTTGGGTTATGAATTTTAAATAGTGCTTTATTTGCCCTGCTAACTATTTCAAAACTATCGTTGGTTGGTGTATCAAAATTTAGAGTTATACTTGGGAAGTATTGAGGAGAGTTTAATTTAAAGCGATTTGTCATTAGAAACACAGATATTTTTGTGCAACAACTTTTTTGTTTTCGAAGTTTGTAAGCACAGTTATTAGCAAAACTGCTCACTATTTCACTTAAATGGCTAAAGTTTTTTATTTCTTTGCTAAAAGAACGGGAGGTGCAGATATTTTTTTTTGATTTATAACCACTCTCCAAAGGGTAGCAAATCTCACCTTTGAGTTCTTTTTGTAAACGCAGACCGTTTACAGAAAAATTCTTTTTTATCCATTTACTATTGGCATTCTTAAATTCTAATGCTGTTTTTATATTGAAGTAGCTTAGTTTTTTACCAAATCTTCTTCCAATTCCCCAGACTTCTTCAATAGGAAACTTTTTTAGTATTTGATCGGCCAGGGAATCATTATTTATTATGAATATGCCATTAGAGGTATATTTCTTTGCCATATGATTAGCTATTTTGGCTAATGATTTAGTTGGTGCAATGCCTATAGATACAGGGATACCAGTCCACTGTTTCACTTTTTTCTTAATGTGAATAGCTCTGTCTGTATCTATGAAGTCGGAAAAGTTTAAGAACGCTTCATCAATGGAGTAAATTTCAACTTCGTCTACTTCAGACTTTAATGTATTCATCACTCTTTCGGACATATCCCCGTACAGAGCAAAATTAGTTGAGAAAACATTGATGTTGTACTTTGAAATAGTGTCTTTGATTTTAAAGACAGGTGCACCCATTCTGACGCCTAATTTTTTAGCCTCATTACTTCGTGCAATCACGCACCCATCATTGTTAGAGAGGACTATAACTGCTTCATTTTTTAATCTGGGGTTAAAGACTCTTTCGCAAGATGCATAGAAATTATTACAATCAGCTAGTCCTATCATATGAAGTGATGTATTGCATGAGCTACTACCCCAAATAACTCGAAATCCATTTCCTCAGTAATTTCAATGGCCTTGTAATTAGAGTTTTCGGGCTGTAAAAACATTTTGTTAGTTGTTTTTTTTATTCTCTTCACAGTAAATTCTCCGTCAAGAAATGCTACAACTATACAGTTGTTAGTTATTTCTAAAGACCGGTCTACAACCAGGAGGTCTCCGCTTATTATTCCTGCATTCTTCATACTATCTCCAACCACTCTCACGTAATATGTAGATGACGGGTTATTAATTAAAAGATTATTTAAATCTAGTTTCCCGTCCATGTAGTCTTCAGCCGGAGACGGGAAGCCAGCTGAAACACCTCCTTCGAAGTAGGGGATTTTTAATGACATTGATTTGTCGGCAACGTATATTTTTAACTCGTTCGAGTTATGAATTTTTTTCAGCTTCATTAGAAGGTTAAAATTAACTTAAAATCAGAGTATATGTAAAGTTTTTTATTTTGATTTGAGCTAGGATTTACTCGAATATTGAGAATTCTAGGCTTCCCTCTGGATTATCGGGGAAAACACTTGTATCCCACGATTTGGTCGCTTGATTGTCACAACTGCCATCTCCATAGTCAATAGAGGCTACCCACATACCATCTGCATTGTAGTACTCAAATAAACCGTACACAGGTGTCATCAAGCTCTTATCCCATTCTTCGAAATAACATTCTTCCTTTTGAATTGGGTTGACTTCAATTTCTGTGTATCCGTCATTTTGAATGGCAAGTCTCACTTGCGCACTATTATCGCTACACTCTGTACAAGTATTGTTTTCGTCTGAGCTGTCACTTTCTTTGTCACAAGAGACTAATAAAATACTGGCGATTAACGTAAATGCGAATAAAATGTAAGATGAACTTTTCATAAAAAACTATTTAGTTAAAGTTAAGAATTTTTGTGAAATTTTTAATGTTTTGAAACAATCAAATTCATAACAACTGTGAAAACTAGCCCGAATAATGCTGATTTAGCAATCAGAATATAATTAATATAATCTTCAATACCAGAAATAGCCTTGTTAATCACAAATAAGTCAACTAGTGGACTTGCAATCCAAAAAGTTATTGTGAGTATAATGAATTGATTAAGTAGTTTTCTCATATCTAAAACTTTAAGTAAATATAAGCTATTATCTTAGAACACTTAATATTTATGATTGCTGAATTAATTTTGTAACTTGAACATATGAAAAAAGATGACATTTCACGTATTGGAAAAAAAATAAATCAGCTTAATAAAAAGATTCATAGAGCAGAAAAGCAGGGAGATCATAATAAGGTTTGGTGGCGCACAATGAAGTTAAGTAAGTTAAAAGAAAAATTAAGCAATATTTTAAGAATAAAAAACTAGATCTTTTTATAAGTTGCGTTTAACTTTTTTTGAAATTATGCCCTTAAATTTCCTTGGAGCATCAATAAACCAATTGCCTCTTCGACTGATTTTTACAAAAAAATCTCTTCCACCATTTGGGTTTTCAAATCTTGCTTCAACAGGTCGGTTTCTATACCCATATTCATACTTGTAACTGTCTTCAACCAACCTCCATTTACTTGTCTTGTAATTATATTTAAAGAACATATATCTTTTGTTATTAGCTGAGTTGAAGGCTTCGCTGAGAAAAAGTCCTGCAATAAATCCACCGGTAAAGTTAAGGTTGTTAGAACAATATTTTTGTCCGTGAAAATTCTTATAGTGTTTTTGGCCTTTGACGGGAATAGACGTTACCAGTGTGATGGCTAATGGTATTATTAAAAATCTTTTCATATTTGATTAATTGTTAGTTTAATGGATATACATCAAAGTTTGTGCCAAAATTAGTTTTAGCTCATCGTCTTTAAAGATTGATGCTTTATTTAATGATTTAATATGAACTTTTTCGTAGCAAAACCGTTTTTATAAATTTCGATAGATAAACTGTGGGACTTAATATTCTTCCCAAGAACGTTATATCGCCTAATTAGACCAGGGATGGTAAAATTATGTGACTCGAAATTTAAACTCCCACAGTCAATTGACCATGCAGCATTGTCATCCTTAATAAAACAACCTTCATTATTACACATAGTTTCAGCTAAACTGGCAAAATCAACATCCCAGACAGTAATACAGTTAGCATTATTATTATTTGAGTAGAAAAAGCTCAACAATGTATTGTTTGAAATATCAATAGTACTTAGCTCATTACTTGAACAATCAAAGTATGAAAGATCAACATTGTTTGAAATATCTATTTCGGAAAGTAAGTTATTTGATGCGTTCAGGTATTCTAGCTCAATGTTGTTGCTTATTTCAATACTAGACAAATTATTAGAGCTGCAGTTAAGTTGTTTTAGAAAAGTGTTGTTTGCCAGATTTAACTCACTCAAAAGATTATTATTACAGTCCAAGTATTCTAGAAACTCAAAGTCCTCGATTCCAGTTAAATCGCTTATATTTTTGCTACTTAGATCGATACCTGCTAAAGAATAAATAATTGTGGTTAAAACATAGTTGTCGAGTGTGTCATCTACACCAAGATCAATCAAAACTTGCTCAAAGTTATCATCAGGTATGAATGTTTGTTGGGCAGATATAGTTTTACAAAACAGAGTTGTAAAAAAAATTATTAGAGCAAACTTATTCATTATATTTTTTTTTATCAGGAACAAACTTTAAAGACAAAGAGTTAACACAATGTCGTGTATTCTTTTTAGTAAAATATTCTCCATAGAATACATGCCCAAGGTGTCCGTTACAATTGGCACAAACTATTTCTATTCTATTCATGCCAAAGCTTCTGTCTGGAATTTTTTTTACAGCATTTTCAACCTCTTCGTCAAAAGATGGCCATCCGCAGTTAGACTTAAACTTACTTGAAGATTCGTACAGTTTGCTGTCACAAGCCTTACAATAATAGTTACCCTTTTCATAAAAGTCATTATACTTCCCAGAAAATGGTTTTTCAGTCCCTTTACTTATAATTACATGTTTTTCTTCATCAGTTAATTTCTCAATATTCTTCATTTTAAAATCATGTTTTTGTGCTACAATCTCAGAAGGCAAAGTTATAATAAATAATGCAAAAACTAATTGTAATACTTTGCTCATAAAATTACTTTAATGTTAAAATTAATTTCACATCTCCTCTCAGATATTTTTTGGAGTCTATTGGAACTTCTTTAAAATTATATTTATTGTAAAGCTCACGAGCTGTCTTGAGTTTTTTATTTGATATAAGAAAAATTTCATTGTAACCCAATTCTTTAGCAAAATCAATGCATTTATCCATCAGTTTTTTGGAAAGTCCTAAGCCACGAAACTCTTTTTTTACAGTCATTTTAGCTAGTTCTAAAGTGTGTTTTTTATTGGGTATCATGGCAACTGTTCCAATTACTTTAGTTTCATGTAGTAAAAAGAATATTTGACCACCCATCTGAATTATTGATTTTTCGGGCTTCAGTAATGTTTGATTGTCAGCCTCCTCAAGTTGCCAGTGCCTTTCAATCCAAGACTTGTTTAAAATATAAAAGTCGTGGTTATATTTTGATTTATGTTCGACAATTTCAAATGCCATTTTTTAGAATTTTATTTTTTTAGGTTTGACCGACTCAATGGTTTTATCAAGCCACTCACCAAGGTCGTTTCCTCTATATGGTTCAAGAACAATTTCAAATGATGCAGCCAAATTTTTATCAACGAAAAAAAACTTGTTTTCAAAGTCATTAATTACTTTTACAAATTTAAGGCCATTTAAATGGATTATAACCCCTCTCGGGTTTTTGCTCAAATAATCATCAATTAAAACAGTTTCTTTATTTGAATTATCTACGTGCCTTTTGTTTTGATAAATATTTTTATCAAGTTTTTTTATTAGAAGGTCAAGACCATCTAAATACTTAAATTCCTTTATTGTAAATTGGACATCATTGGAATTATCATAGCAGTTGTAAAACATTTCTCCATCCTCGTAATATTTTAAAAGTTTACAGGGACAAAAAATTTCATAATGTGAAACTGTGCCAAATGTTTGAAGTAAATCAGACTGACCAGTAGACCACAGGGGTAGCAAAAATGTAAGAATTAGTATACGCATTATCAATGGTTATGATGTTTGAATCGTTCAACCCCGAGCTCAATTAGCTCACTTGCTTTAAAAAAGTCAAACATACTGCAAGAGTTTCTTGGGATATTAATTACTATATCTGGTTTATTTAAATCAATAGAGTCGGCAATAATTTTGTCTTGCATTATTTGAAATGTTCTCGAAGTTATATCAAAATAGCTTCCAACATTAGAGCTTGATGGTTTAGTGTATTCCTCTAAATTTAACGGTAGATACTGAGAAATTGCTCTAATGTATTTGTCATAATCAACATAATAGTTGGGCGTGGGTTTTTCTTTTTTAGCTTCAAAAGCATTTAAGTCTATACCCACTAGTAAATCATTTTCCTTTTTTTCAACGATTGATAATGGCAGTGGATTTAAAATTCCTCCATCAACTAGCATTTGGTTTTCTTTTTTTATTGGAGTAACAATTGACGGAATTGATGATGAGGCCCTAATCGCTTCAAGTAAATTGCCTGATCGAAATACTACCTCCTTGTGGTTATTTAGATTAACAGCTACGGCTGAGAATGGAATTCTCAAATCTTCAATATTTACATCACCAATTATCTTTTTTAACTCTACAAAGACTTTTTTCCCTTTGAGAATACCCCGACTACTGAATGTAAAATCCATAAGTTTAAAAACATCCCTTTTGTCTAGTTTAAGTATCCAACTTTTAAACTTGTTTAAGTTGCCACTTGCATACATTCCACCAATTAATGAGCCAATTGAACAACCTGCAATTGAAGAAATTACATAGCCTTGACGCTCCATTTCTTCAATAACGCCAATGGCGGCCAGACCTCTTGCACCGCCGCTAGATATAACCAAAGCAGTATTTTTCATAAAATGATATTAAATTTTAAACTCTATCCCAACGATCAACCATCTCTTGGGCATTATTGCACCTAAGAGGTCCGAGTAATTTGTGTTGAATAAATTAATTATCTCGAAATCCAAGGAAATAAATTCATTGTGTAAATAGCCGAGATTTAAGTTTTGAACAAAATACGCCTTACCCAAATTTTGGTTTATGGAAATATCATTTTCTTTTTCTCGAACTTTGAGCTGACCGTTTAGGTTAAGTTTTAATTTTTTATTTTTTGCAATAATATTATAGCTAAGCCTGTCTCCAGAGCTATTTGCTAAGTATTTAGATGAGATGTTTATATTATTTTGAAAAATGTTTTGACCTGGCTCAGAATTAAAAATTTTAGTGTATCCCAATGAACCATCTAAGTTTAAATTTTCCTGATTTAAAAATTTAAACCAAAATTCACCCTCATATCCAAGGGTGTTTAAATTACTTATATTTTGCGCATACAAGTAATCAGAGTTTTCGTATGTATTGACATTACTAATAATTTCGTCAGAGTTTGTTAATACCCAGTCGATAAGGTTTGTTGATCTTCTTATGAAAACAGTGTTTTTAAAAAGTAAATTTTTGTAACGCTTAATGTCAACTCCAATTTCAAAATTGAGACTTTTTTCTGCCTCTAAATCAGGGTTCCCAATATTTCTTCCAATCGACAGGGTGTCGGAATAGTTGTAGTTGTAAAACCTTTCAGTGAAGTCAGCAGAACGAATGGTCCTTCCAAGGCTAGACCTTAAATTAAAGTCGTTGTTTTCGAAGCTTATGTCAAACTGTGGACATAGCTGAAATCCATAGCTTTCATTGTAATCTAGTCTGGCGCTAGGGTTGAGGGTTGTATTTTTGACCTTCTTTTTTAAATTCACAAAGCTACCTATGTAATAGTCCGAGTGATTTCCTCTGTCTAGGCTAGAAATTTTTCTATTTTCGATGTTTATACCAGCGACTGAGCTATAAGATTTTTGTTGTTTAAAATATGTTATATTAATGTTTGATAGCTGAGTGAAATTTTGATATGAAGGAAATGCAGGGTTGAAAATGTATAGGTCATCCACACTTTGATATGTGGCCATAAGTTTTAAATCACTAACTGAGTCAACTTTGTAATCTACTAGTGCCTGTGTCCAATTTTTTTTTATTGTTTCGTTAGACATATCATAGGAACTTCTAGTGTAATAGTATTGCGAATTAAAAAATCTTTTGGCGTAGACAGATCTTAGTGAAAGACTAAGCTTCTCATTGAATGAATATTTATGTGATAATGAAAAGGTTTGATTGTCAAAAAAACTAAATACATCCTTGTACAGTTCTTGTCCGTCAGATTTTATAAGGTTTAAACCAAAACTAGTATAATACCTACTATTTAAATTTCTGGAAAAGAAAATATTGTTTGACCTAAGTTTATTCGACCCAACTTTTCCTTTGTAAACAAACTCATCATTATTTTCCTTATTTGTAAACGCTTTTGTCACAATATTTATAACACCACCAACGGCATCTGGCCCAAAAAGTGAAGACCCGCCTCCGCGGATTATCTCAATTTGCTCAATTTCATAGGGGGTAATGGGTATGTACATACTAAAATGACCAGTTAATGGGTCATTAACTCTTGCTCCGTCCAATAGAACTAAAGTTTGTGTAAAAGTACTTCCCCTCAAAACTAAATCTGATTGATTTCCAAATCCACCCCTTGATTGTAGCTCAATACTAGGAATCAACTTTAACAACTCATCTATTGAATTAAAAGTGTAATCGGAAATTTGATTTTTAGTAATTATTGTGATGTTTTTTCCAGATTCAGACAGACTTAAATCAATTTGACTTCCATACACATCAATTGTTTTAAGTATTGAATTATCTTGTGCTATTAGAAAATTAAATAATAAAATTAATATAAATAGATTTATTTGTTTTTTCCCAGATATCTTCTCCATGACTTTAGTTCTTATTTTCTAAACATTGTTTCCATGCTTTAACTCTTTCTTTGTATGCTTGGAATTCTTTTGATTCCCTGTACACTTGGTTGTTTGTGCCATCAGCCCTGAATGGTTTTTGGGGTTTGTCCCCGCAATCACCCCATAAGATGGCCTTTTCAAAATTGTCTTCACAATTTTTCCACTTTTTAAAAAGTTCACGGTAATTTTTGTAGGCTTGAGAGTCTCTGTAATCTTGGTTGTTTGTTCCTTTAGCTCTGTAAGGTTTGGTGGGTTTTTCCCCGCAGTTACTAATTTTGTTATTTTCTTTTTTAGAAAAAACTGGTTGAGTTAGTTGCTGAGGGCTCATACACCTTTTCCATTCTTTCAGTTGTTTTCGATACTCACTATGTTCCTGAGTTTTTCTAAAATCGTCAACACTCAAGCCCTTTGGTCTTTTAGGTTTGGATGGTTTTTCACCACAATTGTTAAGAGCTTCTAACTTTTCAGCCTTCTCTTTTTCTTCACGTTTTTTTTGCTCCTGGCTAATTCTTTCTTCATCTCTTTGAGAAATAGCTAGGGGACTAACACACTCCTTCCACTTTTTTAAATCGGTTTTGTATTTTTTTATTGTCTCCGAATTTCTAAACTCTTTTGATGACTGCATTTCAGGCTTAGTTGGTTTTACAGGCCTTTCACCGCATGGGCTTTGCTGCGAAAAAGCAATTACAGGTAATAATAAAATTATGTAAAGATTGCGGATTTTCATTTTTCAAAATTTAAAGATTAAATTAAAAGGGTTTCATCTTAAATATAAAATAATTTTTTTATTCTATGTTAGCCGACTAGTTGGATTCATTTAATTTCAAATAAGAAGTGACTAAATAAAACTCTATTTTAATCTGTTATTACGGTGCACTCACCACACTTGAATTAAAAGCTAACATACAGCTGTTGAAAATAAATTGCTTAAAAACTTATGTAATAGATGTAAAAAAGTTTGAATAAATGTGATTTTTTAGATTAAATGACTAGATTTGCAACAAATTTAAAATTTAACATGATGAAAAAACATTATATATTTTTATTATCAATCCTATTTTTAGGCTCTTATACATCTGTTGCTCAGGACAGTTGTGAAGTTTTAGGTTGTACTGATGATACAGCTTGTAACTTTGACATCTCTGCTAATACAGATGACGGTTCATGTACTTATGCACAAGTAAGTGAACAAAATTCAGACTTTTTAGACAATTGTGATGGCACTTGTTTAGATGAGGACTCCAATGGTGTTTGTGATTACAACCAGGTTGGTTGCTCTGATGAAACAGCTTGTAATACATTTTCTTTTGCCGTAACAAATGACGACGGTACTGCAGGCTTAGCTATTGCCACAATTGATGATGGCTCTTGTACCTATCCTGAAGAAAATTTCAACTGCGATGGCTCTTGCGAGGATGCTGACAATGATGGCGTTTGTGATGTAGTAGACGATTGCGTTGGAACTGAAGACGCAATTGGAGTTTGTGACGGTGAATGCGCTGAAGATTCAGACGGTGACGGTGTTTGTGATGATGTTGAAGTTGAAGGTTGTACTGACGAGACTGCATGTAACTTTGATTCATCGGCTACAGAAAATGATGGTTCGTGTACTTATCCACCAGCTGGATTTAACTGCGACGGTTCATGTGTTGACTTAGATTCTGATGGTGTTTGTGACGATGTTGATGAATGTCCTAACGATCCTTTGAATGATGCTGACAATGATGGCGTTTGTGCAGATGATGAAGTTGATGGTTGTACTGATTCAACTGCAACAAATTATGATGCTACAGCAACAGAGGATGATGGCTCTTGTGTACCATTTGTATATGGCTGTACTGATGAAACAGCATGCAATTATGATGAGGCAAACAACACTGATGATGGTTCATGTGAATACCCACTAGATGGTTTTAACTGTGATGGTTCATGTGTTGACACAGATGGTGATACAGTGTGTGACGAAGCAGAGATTGCAGGTTGTACTGATTCAACTGCATTTAACTTCGATGAAGCTGCAACTGATGATGATGGTTCATGTGAAGAGGTTACTGAAGGATGTCTTGATACAGAGTTAGCTAACGGAGATGCAACTGGTAATTTTTGTGCTGATTGCAACACATACTGTCCAGACACAGACGGTGACGGAGTTGGAGATTGCTGCGAGCCGGTATTGTTAGGTTGTACTGATAACACTGCTTGTAATTTTGATTCTGCGGCTAACACATCTGACGGAAATTGTAATTACCCAACGCCTGGCTTCGACTGTGATGGTGAGTGCATTGATGATGACTCTGACGGTATCTGTGACTTAGTCGACGACTGTGTTGGAAATGAAATTAATTTTGACACAGATGACGATGGAGAAACTGATTGCGTTGCGTGTGAAACAGATGATTATGTTCCATTTACTTGTGATTTAGATGGTGACGGAACATATGAATGTATAAATGATGAAGATGGTGATGGTGTTTGTGATGAAAATGAAGTTCCTGGATGTACAGATGAAACGGTATGTAACTACAACGAAGATGCAACAGATGACGATGGATCTTGTTTTGACGATACTTGTGACACTGACTGTGATGAAGAAACGGGAGAGTTTACAGATGGTGATACAGATGGTGATGGCGTATGTAACGACGACGAGGTTGCTGGCTGTACAGATGATACGGCATACAACTACAACTCCGATGCTACTGACGATGATGGATCATGTAACAATAACGGATATCTTGGAGATGGTTCATGTCTAGATACAGACATGGACAGTACTTGTGATTTAATTGACAACTGCACTGATGAGACTGCATGTAATTATATGGATTCAGACAATGGAGAGTGCGTTTTCCCTGTCCCAAATGCTGATTGTGATGGTTGCGAAGATGGATACACAGACGTAGATGGCGTTTGCAAGGAAATAATGGGTGGATGTATGGACGTGTTATCATGTAATTACATGTCCGATGCAACATTTGATGATGGGTCTTGTGAGGGTGTAGTTGGTTGTGATCTTCCTTTCATGTTTAACTATAACCCAGTTCCTGTGGAAGGTTGTGAAGGTGATGATTGTGTAGGCACAGCAGACTGTATAGATAACACGTCTTGTATAGAATACGTATTAGGTTGTATGAATGAGGATGCATGTAACTACAATGCTGACGCTAATGCAGATAATGGTACATGTAATTTGCCAGTTGATAACTGCAGCGAGTGTGGCGATGATGGCGAGTTAGTAGCTATTGACACGGATGAAGATGGCGTTTGTGATGCTGATGAAGTTGAAGGTTGTACTGATTCTACAGCATGTAACTTTAGCTCCGATGCAACAGATGACGACGGTTCTTGTCTGGTGCCTGATGCATGTGATGAGTGTGAATATGACACGGATGGAAATTTTGTAGCGCTAAACGATGGGGATGCTGACGATGACGGTGTTTGTGATGCGGATGAAGTTGATGGCTGTACTGATATGTTGGCATGTAACTATGATCCTGCCGCAACAGATGATGATGGATCTTGTGATGGAGTTATTGGATGTAGCGACCCGTCAATGCAAAACTACACTGCAACAGGTTACGATTGCCTATCAAACGCTATGTACGCTGAAAATGAGTGGTGTGTAATGTTCATCCAAGGCTGTACCGAAGAAACTGCTTGTAACTACAATCCTGATGCAAATTTCTCAACTGCATGTATTTATCCAGAACAGTCATACCTTGATTGTGATGGTAATTGCTTGAATGATTGTGATGAGAATGGAGTTTGCGACGAACTTGACTTTGTTGGTTGTACTAACCCAGACGCTTGTAACACAACCTATTTCATTGCAGATGCTGACGGATTCCCAGTGTTAGGTTCTGACGGTATTGCAATCACCTATAATGTTCCAGTTGGTGATGACGGTACTGTTTACACCATTGCAAGTGTAGATAATGGTACATGTTTACCATATGGTTGTGGTCAACCTTGGAGTTTCAATTACAATGAAGAAGCTGTTGCAACGGGATGTATAGATAATACCCTATGTGTTGATTGGAACTTGGGTTGTACTGATATGTTTGCTTGCAACTACAACGGAGAAGCAAATTATGACGACGGATCTTGCCTGTATGCATCAAATGGATCCACAATTTCTAATCCTTCATGTGAAGAATGTGTAGATGTCGATGGTGACGGAACATTTGAATATGTTGACTTAATTGACTCAGATGGTGATGGTGTTGGAGATTGCGAAGACATTATCGAGGGCTGTACTGATCCTGAAGCAATTAATTACGATCCAAATGCTAACACTGACGACGGATCATGTGAATATTTATCTATTGAAGAAGTAACATCATCTTTTGAGTTACTGGTATATCCAAATCCAGCTGATAATTTTATTACAGTCGAACTAGACTCAAACAATAAAGTTGATGCTAAAATTATGGTGATTAACCAATTGGGTCAAATAGTTGACTCAAGGGATATATCTACCTTATCTTCAACTACAATTGATGTAGCAAACTATCCTTCTGGTTTATACCAAGTAACGGTAGCTACTCACAAAGATGTAGTAAATAGATCATTAATGATTAGGTAATTATAAAAGATTGCAAATAAAAAAGGGGCCAAAGGCCCCTTTTTTATTAGTAAGAAATTATTTTTCTAAAGCTTGAGCTAGGTCTTGAATTAAGTCATTAGCATTTTCAATTCCAACACTTAGCCTTATAAGTCCTTCACTAATACCAATTGATTTCTTTTCCTCATTAGGGATATCAGTGTGGGTCATTGAGTAGGGGTGTTGCGCTAAGCTTTCGTTGCTTCCTAGACTTACCGCCAGTTTTATTAACTTCAGAGAATTAAGTAGTTTAAATGCACTTTCTTCGCTATCTTCTATTGTAAAGCTAATCATTGCTCCACCACTTAAACATTGTTTTTTATAAATTTCATTTTGTTTAGCACCCATGGATTCTAGTCCAGGATAAAAGACATGCTTAACCTTTGAATGTTCTTGAAGAAATTCAACGATTTCTATAGTGTTCTTTTCTTGCTGCGTCATTCTAATATGTAGTGTCTCAAGGCTTCTTGTAAGTAACCAAGCTGTATACGGAGCAATCATGCTACCCAAGAATGTTCTTAATGTTTTGATTGGTAATATGCTTTCATGATCACCCATTACTGCACCAGCGATTAGATCACTGTGCCCGTTTAAAAACTTTGTTGCAGAATAACACACTAAGTCAGCTTCAAAATTTATTGGTTTTTGCCATAAAGGACCAAGGTACGTGTTGTCAACAACTGCCTTTATTTCTTTATTAAACTCTTTTAGCATTTTCGACTTAAATTGTTTTATTATGTCTAGGTCTATAAGTGAGTTTGTAGGATTTGCGGGCGTTTCAATATAAATCATTTTAAGCTTATCAAGATGATTATTCTTTTTGACTCTTCCCCACAATACTTCAAAATTTTCGTCGTGATTAAAGCCTATTGAGTGTACCCCAATTTCTTTAAGGAAATTATTAATAAAGTGATGAGTTCCTCCGTATGTTGGTTTACTAAACAGAACCAAATCGCCAGGTTTTAAATAAGCAAGCATTGTTGTAGATATGGCACTCATTCCGCTTTCAAAAGCAGCAGATTCTTCTGCTTCCTCTAACACAGCTAATCTTTCTTCCAATATTTGCATGTTTGGGTTATTAATTCTAGAATAAATTAACCCAATTTGTTCGTGCTTCTTTAGGCTATCTTTTCCGTATGCTACTTCAAAGAATCTTTTTCCATCTTCTGCAGTTTTAAATACGAACGTAGATGTTTGAAAAATGGGAGGTTTTACAGATCCCTCGCTCCAGTCGGGATTATATCCAAAGGACATCATATGTGATTCTGGCTTCATTGTTAAAAATTAATTATTATTATTTTTTAGTTTATTTATTTGCTCTTCTATTTCGCTATCCTCAATTTTTGAAAATAACAGTTCAGGACTGTTTAATTTATGATCCTCTTTGATTATATTAATTTTCCCAGCTTCCTCCCATTTTGGATTAAGAATATTTAACATATTCTTGATTTTTTTTGATGTAAAGGGCATGAAAGGCCCTGAAGTAATTGAAATTGCTGCAGTGATTTGAATGGCGATGTGTAGTATTGTCTCTGTTCGGTGCTTTGTATCTTCATTCTTAAACAATTTCCAAGGCTCTGTGTCAGCTAGGTACTTATTTCCGGTTCTTGCTAGCTCCATAAATTTTTGAATTGCAAATCGAAATTTATAATTTTTGATATTTTCACTTATTTTTTCGCTTGTGAGTTTTATCGAATCTATCACCTCACTATCTGTACTGAGAATTTGGTTTATTTTGGGAACTCTACCATCCCAGTATTTATGACAGAGAACAAATACTCGATTTATGAAGTTTCCAAGTATAGCTACTAGCTCGCTATTATTTTTTGTTTGAAAGTCCGACCATGTAAAATCATTATCTTTATTTTCAGGAGCGTTTGTGCATAAAACATATCTCAACACGTCCTGTTTATTTGGAAAATCGTCAATGTATTCGTTTAGCCAAACAGCCCAGTTCTTTGAAGTGGAAATCTTCCTTCCCTCTAGATTTAAAAATTCATTTGCAGGTACATTGTGTGGTAGAATAAATTCACCATGTGCTTTAAGCATTGAGGGAAAAATTATACAGTGAAACACAATGTTGTCTTTACCTATAAAATGAACTAGTTTAGTTTCGGTATTTTTCCAATATTTTTTCCAGTCTTTATTGTTCTTTTTTGCCCATGATTTTGTTGCCGAAATATATCCGATTGGAGCATCGAACCATACATATAATACCTTATTATTTTCAGTTTTAAGTGGAACCTTAACCCCCCACTCGAGGTCTCTTGTTACAGCACGATCTCTCAGTCCTGACTCAATCCATGATTTACATTGTCCAACAACATTACTCTTCCAGAACCTTTTGTTTTTAGTAATTATCCAGTCTTTCAAAAAACCTTCATAGTTTCCTAGAGGAAGGTACCAATGCTTTGTTTTCTTTTTTGTTAGCTTACCCCCGCTAATCGCTGATCTAGGGTTAATAAGTTCGGACGGTTCTAGACTGGTTCCGCATTTTTCGCACTGATCACCATAAGCCTCTTCGTGTCCGCAAACAGGGCATGTCCCTAATATGTAGCGATCGGCTAAGAATGTTTCTTCTTTTACGTCGAAAAACTCATCAGTATTTTTTTCTACTAACAATTTTTTTTCAATTAGTTTTAAGAAAAATTCCTGAGCTGTACTATGATGTTCATCATTAGATGTTCTGCTGTAGATGTCAAATGATATTCCAAAATCATCGAAAGATTTTTTAATGGTTTCGTGATATTTGTCAATTATGTGATTAGGGGAAACACCAAGTTTTTTTGCTTTTAAAGTAATTGGTACACCATGTTCATCGGAACCACATACATATAGTACGTCATTGCCAATTGTTCTCATATATCTTGCAAAGATATCAGCCGGTAAATAAACCCCAGCTAGATGGCCAATGTGTACAGGTCCATTTGCATATGGAAGTGCTGCAGTTATAGTATATCGAGATGATTCCCTCATAGTTTTGTATATTGTGTAAAAGTATATCAAAGGATTTACAATGACAATAAATAATAGGAATTCTGTTGCACCTAATTTTTTAAACAAAGGAGACATTATTGAAATATTAGCACCAGCTAAATTTATTTTAGAAAAAGACATCAGCTTTGCCAAGTCTTTTTTAGAGGAATTGGGCTATAAAGTTTACATTGATAAATCTAACTTTATTAGTGATGGAGTTTTTGCAGGAACTAAAAGTGATAGAACAGAAAGGCTACAATCGTCTTTAGATAACAAGAATATCAAGGCAATTTTATTTGCTCGTGGCGGTTATGGGGCCTTACAAATTATTGATGATTTAAATTTTACAAAATTTGTAAGAAACCCAAAGTGGCTAATTGGCTTTAGTGATATTACTACTATTATTTGTCACATCCAACAAAATTTTAAAATTCAGTCTATTCATGCTCCAATGGCATATAATTTTAATTTTACTGATAAAAGGTATTTGAAAATGTTGGCTCGCATGCTTGAAGGTAAACGTGAGAGTGTAAAAATCAAATCTAGCAATTATGATACCACAGGAATTGTTGAGGGTGAAGTTATTGGTGGTAATTTGTCAATTTTATACAGCTTAGTAGGTTCACGAAGTTTAACCAATCTGCAAAATCAAATTCTCTTTATTGAAGAGGTTGATGAATATTTATATCATTTTGAAAGGATGTTAATATCACTTGATAGGTGTGGTTTTTTATCAAATATTTCAGGAATAATTGTGGGACAAATGACCTCAATGCATGACAATGAGATAGGTTTTGGCAAGGAGTTAAATCAGATTATTTTTGATATTACAGAAAAGTACAACTATCCAAAATGTTTCGATTTCCCGTTAGGACATATTAAGGAAAATACTCCGATTGTTGTTGGTTCTAAAGTTCGGCTTTCAGTTGCTAAAGACTATACCACCCTAAGTTATTTGTAGATGAATAAAATAACAACTTTATATAGACTAAATAGATACATTGCTATGTGTGGAGTTTGTTCAAGAAGAAAAGCAGATTCTTTAATTAAAAATGGAGATGTAAAAATTAATGGCAAAACTGTTCAGGAATTAGGTTATAAGGTAAGTACTAATGATAGTGTAACTTTTAAGGGTAAACATATTAAAATAGAAAAGAAAAGATACATTTTACTAAACAAACCAAAAGACTACATAACAACAATGAACGATGAGAAAGGAAGAAAAACTGTTGTTACACTCATAAAAAACAGCTATAGAGAAAGACTGGTCCCTGTAGGTAGATTGGATAGAAATACTACAGGTTTACTATTATTTACTAATGACGGCGACTTAGCAAGAACAATGTCTCACCCTAAATTTGGTGTTAAAAAAACCTATAACATTGAAATAGATAGAGACCTATCACTAGAACATTTTGAAAAAATTAAATCGGGTGTTATGTTAGATGATGGTGTGGCTTTGATAGATGAAATTAGTTACCTCGATAAAAAAAATAAAATATCAATTCAACTTCACATTGGTAGAAATAGAATTATCAGAAGAATATTTGAGCATTTTAATTATAAAGTTTTAAAATTGGACAGAACTCAATTTTCAATTTTTACAAAGAAAAACTTACAAATTGGAAAATGGAGAAAAATAACATCTCACGAATTAAATGAAATTAAATCAATAACCTAATGAGTTTACAAATCTTACAAATAGTGACAAAATCAAATACTAAAACTTCAAGAATATTGTTTTTTATAGCCCTGTGTATAGTTTCTGTCACCTTGTGGTATACAAACAGTCTCGCCAATAAACTTAAATTTGAAGAACAAAAAAAAGTTGCACTTTGGGCAAAGGCAACGAAGGAGTTATCAGAAATTAGTCCCTCAAATTATAACATTGGATTTGTATTTGAAGTTGTAAACAATAATACAACAGTACCGGTAATACAAGTCAATGAGGACGGCGAAATTATTGCACATAGGAACATTAAAGGCCCGCAGACTGATGTTGAACTTCAAAAGCAGGTGACATTTATGAAAAATAAATATCCTCCAATTGAAGTTGAGTTAATTGATGGTTCAAAAGAATACATATATTATAAAGACTCAAGACTACTCCAAAATCTCAAAAATTTTCCCATAATTATACTCTCAATTATAGGTGCATTTATTTTCATTGCATACATTGCTTTTAGTAATGCCAAAATTGCTGAACAGAACAAAGTTTGGACTGGAATGGCTAAAGAAACTGCTCATCAAATAGGCACTCCCTTATCTTCACTTTTAGGTTGGGTTGAAATTTTAAAATCAAAAAAGAGTGACAAGCAAACGGTTATAGAAATTGAAAATGACCTGGAAAGGCTTTCAGTTATAGCATCAAGATTTTCAAAAATAGGTTCTTTGCCTAAACTAAAAAAATTAAATCTGGTTTCGTTAATTACAGATTCGGTTGATTATATGCAAAAAAGAGCATCTTCAAAAATAGTAATTAAGTTCATGCCCTCTAAACAATATATTAATGCTTTGATCAATAAAGATTTGTTTGATTGGGTAATTGAAAACATGATTAAGAATTCATTCGATGCAACAAGTGAAAAAGGCGTGATTCTAATTAAATTAGAATCAAATCAGTCACATACATTTGTTGATATAATTGATAATGGAGTTGGAATAAAAAAAAGTCAATTCAAAGAAATTTTTGAACCAGGTTTTACTTCAAAGAAGAGAGGCTGGGGATTAGGACTATCCTTAGCAAAAAGAATAATACATGATTATCATAAAGGCCAAATCAAACTGTTACACTCTAAACCAAATTTGGAGACAAAGTTTAGAATAATTTTAAATAATTAATATGTCAGGAATATACGTTCATATTCCATTTTGCTCGAAAGCATGTCATTATTGTGACTTTCACTTTTCAACCTCTCTTAATTTAGTTGAAGGTGTGATAAGTTGTATTCAAATAGAATTAAAAAAAAAAAAACATCTTCTGTCAAATAAAACAATTAAATCAATTTATTTTGGTGGAGGGACACCATCTGCTATCCATCATGATTTTATTTTTGACATTTTAAATACAATTAAAGAAAATTTTAATCTCAGTAAAAACATTGAGTGTACTATTGAAATGAATCCAGATAATGTTTCGCCAGAACTCATAAGAAAGTATTACGACAATGGGATTAATCGAGTAAGTTTGGGGGTACAATCATTTAGGGACTGCGATCTACTTTATATGAATAGATCACATGATGGCAAACAGGCGATAGAGTCACTAGAAATTTTAAGTAAATCTAGAATTAATAATCTAAACGTAGATTTAATTTATGGATATCCAACTTTAGACGACAAATCATGGATAGAAAATTTAAAAATATTAACAGGATTTAATGTTCATCATATTTCTTGCTATTGTATGACTATTGAAAAAAAAACTGCTTTAGAATTTCTAATCAAGAAAAAAAAACTAAGACCACTAGAACCAGACACTGGTGCTAGACAATTTAAAATAGCACGTGACTTTTTGACAAGAAATAAATTTACTCATTATGAAATTTCAAATTATTCAATCAAGAATTTCAAATCTGTTCATAATCAAAATTATTGGAATCATTCTAATTATATTGGTGTAGGCCCATCAGCTCACTCATTTGTTGATAATTTAAGACAATGGAATATAAATAATAATAAAAAATACTGTGATCAAATTCATGCCAGTAAAAAATTCTATCAAAAAGAAAAACTAAATCGCAAAAATATTTTTAATGAATATATATTTATGAACTTAAGGTCCTTCAAGGGGTTAGATATTAGCCACTGTTATAAACAATTGAAACCAAACGAAATAAAAGATTTTAATAATGAAATAAAGAAACTTGAAAACCTAAATGTTTTAAGAAAGAAGAATAATCTTATATATTTGAATGAAAAAGGAATGCTGATTTCAGACAACATATCATCTAGATTATTTTTAGTTTAATTTTATTATGATAGTATCAATAAGTCACAACAAAAAAAAATATGAGGCTGATTTAAGTCGTGCGATTGACATTTCAATTCCTATGCACTCAAAAAGTGTAACTGCGTGGTACGCCCCAAATATTCAAATCTCTGCTGTAAAAAATGGCGATTGGGTTGGTGATACTTCGCTTGGGGCTCCGGTGAATTTTAACAATATTTTTTTTAACCCCCATGCACATGGAACCCATACTGAATGTGTGGGTCATATTTCCAAAGAAAAGCAATCGATTAATCAGAGTTTAAAAGATTATTTTTTTGTTGCCAAACTTATAAGCATTAAGCCGGAGTCGTATAATGGAGATAAGGTTATAACAAGAGATGCAATAGAGTCAAGAATCAAGGCACATGAACAATTTGATACTCTTTTAATAAGAACCCTTCCTAACGGGGACAATAAAAAAAATAAAAATTACTCTCACACAAACCCACCATTTTTTTCCACACAGGCCATGCAATATGTTGTTGAAATTGGGATCAATCATCTCTTAGTTGATTTGCCCTCAGTTGATAAAGAAAAAGACAATGGAGCTTTGGCTTGTCATAAAGTATTTTGGGGTAACTCATTAAATACTAGGAAAAACTGTACAATTACAGAGATGATTCATGTTGAGAGTGCGGTTTTAGATGGTTATTATTTTCTTAACCTTCAGTTTGTTCCTTTTGAAAATGATGCATCCCCAAGTAGGCCAGTATTGTTTAAATTAAAAAATAAGAAAAATTGAAATGGCCAGCGAATAAATATTGTAACGATATTTTTAATTATTCAAGAATTAAAACAACTGAAGTCATGGTTGGAAATGTTGGAATTGGCGGAAACAATCCTATTCGTATCCAGTCCATGACAACAACTAACACGAAAGATACAAAAGCATCAGTAGCACAATCAATTGCTTTAATAGACTCAGGAGCTGAGCTAGTTAGGCTAACAGCCCCAAGTATAAATGATGCTAAAAACTTATATGATATAAAAAGCGCTCTCATCAAAAAGGGCTATAACACACCTTTGATTGCCGATATACATTTTACGCCAAATGCTGCAATTGAGGCCTCAAAATATGTTGATAAAGTAAGAATCAATCCTGGCAACTACATTGATAAAAAAAAGTTTCAGACACTGACATTTTCTAAAACTCAATACAGGGAAGAACTTAAAAGAATTGAGGAAAAGCTAGTGCCCTTGATTGAATCTTGTAAGATTCACAACACTGCAATGAGAATTGGCACCAATCATGGTTCTCTTTCAGATCGAATTTTATCCTATTTTGGCGACACACCAATTGGTATGGTTGAGTCAGCATTGGAGTTTGTTAGAATTTGTGAAAAATTCAATTACAAAAAAATTATTCTTTCGATGAAAGCTAGCAACACTATTATTATGACCCAGGCATATAGATTGTTGGTAAATAGGATGAGAAAAGAAAATATGTTTTATCCCCTTCATCTTGGGGTTACCGAAGCAGGTGAGGGAGACGACGGCCGAATAAAGTCTGCTGTTGGGATAGGCTCACTACTTATGGATGGTATCGGAGATACAATCAGAGTTTCATTGACTGAGTCGCCTGAAAAAGAAATGCCTGTGGCAAAAAAAATTTCTAATTATATTGAGAATAAAAAAAACGACACCTTCCACAAATTTAATTGTGTAAATTGGACAACCCCATTCGAGTATACCAAAAATATTTCAAAAAATATTTCAAATATTGGTGGAGACTCAGTGCCAGTTGTTATTTCTAATATGTCAAACTCTAAGGAAATTACAACTGATTCTTTTGAGTCAGTAGGTTACAGGTATTCCAATTTACTTGATAAATGGACAATCAGTGATTCTGCGTGTGATTATATTTATTTGGGAGATAATGATATTGAGTTTGAGGTACCAGGAACCTTAGGCCTAATATATAATTTTAAAAAATGGGAAGAAAAAAAATCAGGGTTTCCGCTCTTTTGCAAAAGTCAATACTTGAAGTCTTCAAATAAAACTGATGCACTCAAATTTTTAGAAATCAGAGACAAAGAACTTGATCTAAAACTGGTCGAAAAATTAAAATTAGACAATAAATGTGTTTTAATAATTACAAGTAGCGAAATTAATTGTGTTTCATATTTTCGAAGAACAATTGAGTTTTTATTACAAAATAAGATTGATAGCCCAATTATTTTATGTAAAAATTATGTAGGCCTTTCTAAGTCAAGTTTGCAGATTGAGTCTTCAATAGATTTTGGAAGCTTATTGCTTGATGGTTTTGGTGACGGAATATTTATTGTCAACAATGAACATAAACACAGCTTTCTAAATAAATTATCATTTGATATATTACAAGCAACCAGAACAAGGATTTCTAAAACAGAGTATATCTCTTGTCCTTCATGTGGAAGAACATTATTTGATCTAGAAGAAACGACATCAAGAGTCCGCGCAGCTACTGGCCATTTAAAAGGATTAAAAATAGGAGTTATGGGCTGTATTGTTAATGGACCTGGCGAAATGGCAGATGCGGACTATGGTTATGTGGGAGTCGGCCCTGGTAAGATTAGCTTATACAAAAAACAAGAAGTGGTAAAAAAAAATATACCTACATTAAACGCCATTGAAGAGCTTATCGATTTAATTAGAGAAAATGGAGACTGGATAGATCAATCATGAAATTTGATATTTAGTGATGTTGAAACTATAGAGTCAAAATTTATTTCCTCATTAGGATAGCTTATTGTGTTTAGCTTATTTAGCCAATTATTTTTGACTGCTTCAAATTCTTCTCTCTTCGACTTTCTTACGGGCTTTGATGAGGGTAGTTTTGTCTTAAATGGGTCAACTTGTTTGCCGTTTTTCCAAAACCTATAACAAACATGAGGTCCCGTTGCCTGGCCTGATTGTCCAACATATCCAATTATGTCAACCCCTTGACTAACTTTTTTACCTTTTTTAATCTTGCTTTTGTTCCACAATCGCTTACTGCTCTTATCCATATGCAGATATTGAGTTGTGTAAGTTGAATTGTGCTTAATTTTGACATAGTATCCGTTGTATCTGGTGTACGACGCCTCAACAACAGTTCCATCAGCTGTACTATAAATAGGAGTTCCAATTGGAGCAGCAAAGTCAGTTCCAAAATGCCCCTTCCATCTCCCCGTCACAGGGTGTTTTCTTTTTTTTGTATATCTGGATGATATTCTAGTAAAAGAAACAGGCGCTTTTAGAAAAAACTTTCTTAGGTTATTTCCCTTTTCATCAAAGTAATCACTAAAATCGCCCAATTCATTAAATGAAAAGGCATAGTATTCTTTATTGTTTGTGTGAAAAATAGTTGCATGAACTTTCCCAATTCCAATAAATTCGTCATCAACATATTTGGCATCATAAATGACTTTAAACCTATCTCCAGGTTTCAGTCTAAAAAAATCAATGGTCCAAGGGTAAATTTCATCCGCAAGAACATTTACTAATTTAGCCGACAAATTACTTTCTTCCATTGCAAACCACAATGAGGAATTTATAATTCCTGACCCGGTTTTCTCCTTGATAACTAAATCTTTCTTATCAACAAATACTTTAATAGTGTCGGATAGTTGAGCAACTAGAAAATCAACTTTATTTATTTCATATATGAAGTGAGTTGGTTTATTTAGGGTGGAATCTGTAAAAATAACAGAGTATTCTCCGCCAGCTTTAACATCACGCAAATCAAAAACTTTTCGTGACAACTTAGCTATTTTGTCAATTTCTAAAAAACTAACACCGTGTTTATTTAGTATTCCCCCAACATTTTCCCCCTTTTTGACATTTCCCTTATGAATGGTAGAGTTGGTGATGTCTATATTGTATGCAAATTTTCTTATGTCATTTTTTGTAACGTTACCACTGCTGTGCTGATTGCAAGCACATATAAATAAAGTAACTATGCAGATGAAAATTTTTTTATAAATCATTTTATTGATTCTACCCAGCTTTTCCCCCAATTTTTAATTTCCTCATCACTAAATAGCTGCGGAAAAAAAATTGTTTTTTGAAATTTAGGGGGAAGATACGATTCCCAGTTTGTTCCGCCAGTCGCTTCAATAAAACTTTTTTTACCTTTTAAATTTTTAACAGCCGACTTGTAGTGTGCTAATTTCCAATTAATATTAAAATTATAATCGAACTCTTTCATTAATTTAATCAGATGCTTATTTTCTTTATCAGTCTCTGAGAGTTGGTTATATTTGTATGAGATGTTTTTTGTTACCATACTCCTCGAAAGTTCTCTTAATTCTAAATCATATTTTCTTTCAAATTGTCTCAATGTGTATGTTTTTTTACCCGTAGACAATTCAATAGCCCCTTTTTTCCAGTAAAGATTGTCATAACAAGATAGAATGTCCCCATTATTTTTGCCAGAAGAAATATTTTTAATTTCGGTTGATCTTATTTCTATTTTTCTAAACTGTACGCTTTGAAAGCCACTGCTTGGAAGCAAAGCCATTCTAAATTTAAGAAATTCACGTTTATCCATTCCATCAATCATAACATCAAAAGATTCAATTAAGTTTTTCATGTAACGATTTAGGCGTTTCATTTTTTCTATAAACAATTCTAATGAAAGTTTCTTATTCCAGCCTAAGTCCTGGCCATCATCTTTAATAATTCTTCCATTTTCATTAATTTGTTCAATTTCATTAATACATAGCTTAAAGTAGAGCTCAGTTATTTGATGATATATAATAAAAATCTTTTCATCCGGAAAATCGGTTTTAGGTTTTTGCAGTGTAAGCAGTGTGTCCAAATTGATATAATCCCAATAACCTAAAAAGTCTGATAGCAAAAGCCCGTCTAAATATGAATCAAGGTTTTGTCCAGTTGCAGAGTATTTTTGAGCAAGGAGGTTTATTTTGTCAATGATTTTTTTATCCATAACATCTTATTTCAAGTTAACATAAATTATAGATTTTACCTAAAAAATAAATCCAGTGTTTTCATATTTGTTCAGATTTACATAAATAACCCCCACTTTTAAAGGAATTTCCATTTTGACAGGGGTATTTGAAACATCGTCACTTATCCAGATTGTTGCATCATCACCCCCCTTAAACCTCCTGTTTTTTGGAAAAGTTGGGCTAAGCTTTAATGTATTTATCTTCCCAAATTTTGTTTTGATAGTTTCTCGACCAAGAACAGTTAAGGTTGATTTAGTCTTTGACTTGCCGTAAGAGTAATGTATTGTATCTCCTTTGTTGAGAAGGGAATTATCTATTTTTCGAAGTTTATATATAGCACTTAAAATGTCATTGTACTCAATATTTGAATTTTTATTGTAATTTCTTTTTTTTATTTTATTGAATTTACCCTCCTGAACCTTAAAAGAAAAAAATAGTGTTTTAAACTTTTTTTTATCTACCACAGATTTGTATTCGTGCTGGACTCTCATAAATAAACTAAATATTCTTGTTGTTTTACCACTTGCAGTAATTGCAAAGGATGGTAGATTGTAAAATAGAGTGTCCTTTATACATGTTTCTGCGAAGGCTGCCAATAATATCCCCGATTTATTCTTCTTAACTCCATATGAAATTTTATATTCAAGTTTTTCTCCGGGCAAAAATGGCAATTTTCCTGCAAAAAGGTCATTTTTTTTATCAAATTCTATATTTTTTTTATCAAAATGAGTTTTTTTTTGACATTTCGAATTAAAAATATTTAATGTTATTAAAAAAAATAAAACAATTTTTCTAGACATTTATTAATGTTTTTTTTGTTTTTTTATTGAATTTTTGTTCTTTTTCATAAAAAACACATAAAAAGTGTCTTTTTTTATGAAAATTAATATTTTAAAACACTATGTTGACAATTTTTTTTGGAACAATTATAATTTTCTTAATTTTTTTTGAACCAAGGTAGTGTATTGTCTTTGGGTTGGAACTAACAATTTCTTTTATTTTTTCAATTGAAAGTGATTGATCGATATCAATATTATAACGATATTTTCCGTTAAATGAAATTGGTAGATTAATAGGTCTTAGTTCCCCTAAATTCATTTTATATTTTGGCCAACCTGAATCATTTATAAGCTCTTTTTCGCCAAGCATTTCCCATACCTCTGATGATATAAATGGAGCAAAGGGAAAAAGTAATCTAGTGAAATCCTTAACTACCTTATATTTATTACATTTTAATTTTATTAAATTGTTCAAGGCCGTCATTAGGTGACTTACACACGTATTAAACATGAGCTTATCTATATCTTTAGTTACATTTTTAATGCAATCATTTATTATTATTTCTTCCTCTGTTGTTAGCTTTTCTCTGTTTACACTAAATTTATGATCATGGTGTAATAATTTCCAGAACTTTTTGAGAAAATTATGTACACCGTTAATTCCGTTAGTATTCCAGGGCTTAAATTGTTCAATCGGTCCCAAAAACATTTCGTACATCCTAAGAGTGTCTGCACCGTACTTTTCTATTAATGAATCAGGATTTTGAGTATTGTATTTAGATTTTGACATTTTTTCAATTTCAAATCCACATCGATATTTTCCGTTTTCGTTAAGTAAAAATTTAGAATTTCGATATTCAGATCGCCAATTTTTAAATTTATTTAAATCAAGAATATCATTTTTTACAAGTTCTATATCTACATGAACTTTACTAACATTGAACTTACTTATTTTCTCGTAGGTTATAAATGTGTTAGTACCCTTTTTTCTGTAAACGAAGTTTGATCTACCAAGAATCATCCCCTGATTTAAAAGTTTTTTAAAAGGTTCGTTAAAATTTATAAAACCTCGGTCATTTAGAAACTTAGTCCAAAACCTAGAGTAAAGCAAGTGTCCAACCGCATGTTCAGCCCCTCCAACATATAAATCCACTTGGTTCCAATAGTCGGATTTTTTAATATCCACAAAACTAGATTTATTTAGTGGGTCCATAAATCTTAAAAAGTACCATGACGAACCCGCCCATCCCGGCATTGTATTGTATTCCATTCTGTCACCCTTGAAAATATTCCAATCACTTTTATTTGCTCTTGCTAGTGGAGGCTCACCATCTTTTGTTGGAAGATATTTATCTATTTTTGGCAACTTGACACACTTTTTGTCTTCCACCATATATGGGATGTTATTTTTGTAATATACAGGAAAAGGCTCACCCCAAAATCTTTGTCTACTAAAAACAGCATCTCTTAGTCTATAATTTGTTTGAACAGTACCAAGGCCCTTGTTATTCAAATACGAGATTGCCTTTTTGATTGCTGATGGAACATCTAGATTATTAAGAAAATCAGAATCAGTTATTGTTGCAGATTTTTCAGTATATGCTTTTTCATTAGTATCTACGTTGGAAAAGACATTTGGAATTTTAAGTTTAAATTTTTTGGCAAATTCCCAATCTCTCTGGTCACCACATGGTACTGCCATTATAGCGCCAGTTCCATAAGATCCAAGAACGTAATCAGAGATCCATATTGGTAATTTTTTTTTTGTAATTGGGTGGATTGCGTAACTTCCTGAAAAAATTCCGGTATATTTTTTATTGTTAGTTTGTCTGTCCTTTTCACTTTTTTTAGATGAGCTAGCACAATATTTTTGAATTTTGTTTTTTTGTTTTGTTGTAGTTACAATTTCAGTATATTTACTTTCAGGTGCAATTACTATGAAGGAAACTCCAAATATTGTGTCAGGTCTTGTTGTGAAAACTTCAATTTTTTGATTTTTAAATCCATAGATTTCAAAACTCAACTTCAAACCCTCAGATTTTCCAATCCAGTTTTTTTGCATTTCCTTGATTGATTCAGACCAATCTAGAGATTCTAAATCATTTAGCAAACGCTCGCTATATGCAGTGATTCTTAAAGACCACTGTTTCATTTTTTTTTGGGTCACTGGATAGCTTCCCCTTTCTGAAAAACCATCCTTTACTTCATCGTTTGCCAAAACAGTACCTAAATCTTCACACCAATTTACTACTGTTTCCGAGATATAGGCCAGTCTATATTTTAATAAAATCTTTTGCTGTTTCTCCTCACTCCATAAATTCCAGTCTTTTGAACAGAAATTAGGTGTGTTCTTGTCGCATGGAGAATTTATAAACTTATTGCCGTCACTTTTGAACTTCTCAATTAGTTGAGTGATTGGCAATGCTTTGTTTTCAATGTTACAATAATATGATTCAAAAAGTTGTTTAAAAATCCATTGGGTCCACAAATAATAGTTGGGGGATGATGTTTGGATTTCACGACTCCAGTCAAAACAAAAGCCAATTTTATCAAGTTGTTTTCTGTACTTTGATATATTTTTTTTAGTGGTGATGGCCGGATGTTGACCACTTTCAATGGCATATTGTTCTGCGGGTAATCCAAATGAGTCATAGCCCATGGGGTGAAGAACATTATATCCGTTAAGTCTCTTATAACGTGCAATAATATCTGAGGCAATGTAGCCCAGGGGATGACCAACGTGGAGTCCAGCCCCAGAAGGGTAGGGGAACATATCTAGTACATAGAATTTTTTTTTGTTTGGGTCCTCACCTACTTTATAAATTTCTGTGTCGCTCCAAGCTTTGGACCATTTTTCTTCGATTTGTTTAAATTTATAATCCATTTTATAATTTCATATAGTTTTATTAAATGTAAATATTAATAAATAATTTATTACATTCAATTTTAAAATATTTGGAATCAAATAAATTTAATAATGAAATTAAAAACAGAAACATTTTTTAAAAATAGAATTTTCAACTATAAATTATCAATTTTTTTTGCCTCAACATTTTCTGTTTTGATAATGGGAATTTTATCAGTTATTTATATTAATTACGATTCCATTAATAGAAGCCTGAAAGAGAATGTAAGTTATAATCTGGTGTTAAGCGATTCGGTTCCTGAAACTCAAATTCAACAAATGATAAAGTCATTGGTTCTCATGGACTCCGTTAAATCTGTTAATTTTTTGTCTAAGCAAAATTCAGCAGACAATTTAATTAGTGATCTTGGTCAGGATTTTTTGAGCTTATTAGGTTATAACCCTCTGTCTAACATCATAGAGGTTAAGTTTTTTGCTGATTACTTTAATACTATTGATATAGTAAACAAAATGGACGAATTTAGTCTGTATACAGAAGTTGAAAGTGTTGTATATGATAAAGACATAATCGATATTATAGAAAAATATCTAGAAAAACTAAGTATAATTCTTTCAGTCTTTGCAATTTTTTTTCTTTTGGTTGCATTCACGTTAATTAATAGTAATATAAGATTAACAATTTATTCGGAAAGATTTAGGATCAAAACAATGCAATTAGTTGGTGCAACTAAAAAGTTTATCCAAAAACCGTTTATCCTTTCTAATCTCACTATTACAGTTATAGCATGCTTTGTTGGTAATACATTTTTAGCCTCTTGTATTTACTTTTTAACAAAAAATTATGATTTTATAACCAATCTAATTACTGTTTATGATTCTGTTTTAATTTTTGTCACTACATCACTTGTTAATCTATTTATTTCGTTTTTTAGTACGTGGATATTTGTTAGAAAATATCTAAATTTAAAAACTGATGATCTTTATAAGTAAAATTCATGTCTGAAGAAAAATTTTTTTTGTTTAACAAATTCAATTATTATATTTTTTTAATTAGCCTTTCTATTATTATTATTGGATTTACATTAATGATCGGAGGTGGTAGTAACAATGAATATGATTTTAATCCCGAAATATTTTCAAAAACAAGAATCATAGTTTCTCCAATTTTGATAATCATTGGTTATTTGGGCCTTGGCTTATCTATATTTTATGATAGAGGAAATTAAATATTTTTTGATCGGCATCATTCAAGGTCTTGCGGAGTTTTTCCCAGTGAGCAGTAGTGGTCATATTGTTTTGTTATCTTCGCTTCTTGAAATTTCTAACGAGCACCCATTATTGTTGTCAATTACAGTTCATTTCGCTACCACATTAAGTACAATCATTGTATTTAGAAAGAAAATTTTTGAAATAATTCATGAACTAACTAGTGGTAAGCAATTTTTTTATCAATCTATGTTTTTTAAAATATTAGTTTCTTCAACACCAATTTTTTTTGTCGGTTTACTTTTCAAAAATAATATTGAGTCTTTTTTTCTTGAATCTTACCTTGTTGTCGCAATTATGTTAATTATTACTGGAATAATTTTACTAACTACCAACTTCATGTCAGATGGTAAAAATTCAATCAGTCTATTTAGTGCATTTATCATTGGTATTGCACAAGCAATTGCTGTAGTCCCGGGTATTTCAAGATCCGGTTTAACAATCTCAACTGCTCTATTTCTTAGAACATCAAAAAAAGAAGCAGCAGAGTTTTCTTTTATCATGGTTTTAGTACCAATTATAGGTATTACAATCTTAGAATTTTTTTTATTTTTTAAAAGCTCAACCTCAATCAGCCTAACAAGTCAAAAAACATTAATTATTTCATTTTTAAGTTCATTTATCTCAGGTTTAATTGCTTGTAAGTACATGATATCTATTGTGAAGTATAATAATTTAAAATATTTTGGCTTCTATTGTATTTTGATTGCTCTTGTAGTAATTTTTATAACCCAGTTATGAAAACTGATGATTATTCAAAATTATTTTTAGTTAATAAACCCAAAAGTTGGACATCATTTGACGTTGTCAAAAAAATAAGGTCGTCAATAAAGAAAAAGTATAGTTTAAAAAAATTAAAAGTAGGTCATGCAGGAACACTTGATCCTTTAGCAGAAGGGCTTATGATAATTTGTACAGGTAAAAAAACTAAAACAATTGAAAATTTTTTAAATCTCAATAAAAAATACTCAGCTGTGGTTAAGCTCGGTGCCATAACTGATAGTTATGATAGAGAAACTATTGAAAGAGAGAAGAAAACTCTTACTGGTATAGAATTAAAAAAAATTAGAAATGTTGTTTTAGGTTTCATCGGCGAATATGAACAATATCCCCCAATATTTTCTGCAATAAAATTAGATGGAGAACCGCTCTATAAAAAAGCTCGAAGAGGTGAAAAAATTACTAGTGTAAAAAAACGAAAAGTTATTGTTGAAAATATAGAAATCACGGATATAAATTTACCTTTCGTTAGCTTTAATGTGAAATGTTCTAAAGGAACCTATATAAGATCATTGGCTAATGATATAGGTCACAAAATTGGTTGTGGTGGTTACTTATACAATTTGATAAGAACAGATATTGGTGATTTTAATATAAATGATGCAATTGAAATTTCACAAATAGAACAGTTTATGTGATATGTTTAATTAGTTAATTATACTTTTTTAATTTTGTATATTTGCCCACAACCTACACACAAACTTTGACATGAAACTAAAATTATCTCATTTTGACTTCAGTTTACCACAAGAATTATTAGCAACCGAACCAATCATTAATCGTGATGATTCAAAAATGATGGTTGTTCACAAAGACTCAGGAAAAATTGAGCACAGGATGTTTAAAGATATTTTAGACTATTTTGAAGAAGACGATGTTTTGATTTTAAATAACACAAAGGTTATACCGGCACGATTATATGGTAATAAAGAAAAAACAGGTGCAAAAATTGAGGTCTTTTTAATGAGAGAGTTAAATAAAGAAAGTCGTCTCTGGGATGTTTTGGTTGATCCAGCACGTAAAATTAGGATTGGAAATAAGCTGTACTTTGGAGAAAATGATGAATTAATTGCTGAAGTCATTGACAACACAACATCTCGTGGAAGAACCCTCAGATTTCTTCATGATGCTCCCTATGATGAGTTCAAAAAAACTATTGAGAAACTTGGACAAACACCACTTCCTAAATACATCAAGCGTGAGCCAAATGCAGATGACGAAGAAAAATATCAAACTGTTTATGCACGTCATAAAGGTGCAGTAGCTGCACCAACTGCGGGATTACACTTTAGTAAAATAATTCTTAAAAAATTAGAAATTTTAGGTGTTCACCTGCCTGAACTTACCCTTCACATTGGTTTAGGAACATTCCGACCTGTTGAAGTAGAAGACCTTTCAAAGCATAAAATGGATTCAGAGGAAGTCTTTATATCTGAAAATGTTGCCAAAATAATAAATGATGGTATTAGAACGAGAAAAAGAATTTGTGCGGTTGGAACAACCACAGTCCGTGCAATTGAAACGCCAGTTTCATCATTTAAGACATTAAAACCCTATGATGGGTGGACAAACAAATTCATATTTCCTCCTTATGACTTTCAAATTGCTAATTCATTGTTAACTAATTTTCATGCTCCAAAATCAACAGTCCTAATGCTTGTAGCAGCCTTTGCAGGACACGATTTAATCATGGAGGCATATAAGCAAGCTGTCAAAGAAAAATATAAATTTCTTAGTTATGGTGATTGCATGTTGATTGTATAGCTATGGCTCACTATGTATTAGTTTTAGGTGGTGGGATTGGGTCTCGAACAAGACTACAAACTCCAAAGCAGTTTTGGGATTTAGGCGGTCTTCCTATTATTATGCACAGCATTAAGTTTTTTTATGATGCAGACCCAAATTGTAAAATTTTTGTTGGCATCTCTGAAAATATGTTAGATTATTGGTCCTCATTAAAAGACAAACACAGTTTTGATGTTCCACATTTAACTTTTAAAGGCGGAAGGGAAAGATTCAATACAGTCCTTAATGGAATTCTAGAAATCGAAAATATGTTTAGTATAGAGAATGAGGACATTCTATCTATACATGACGGAGCAAGACCGTTCATTAATAAAAGTTTCATTTGCAAATTACTAAAACATGCTAAAACTTATGGCTCTGCTGTGCCGTATTTATCTGTTAAAAGTACACTTATTAACTTAAAAAAAAGTAAATCATACGCCAACAAAACCTTTACCCCCGTTGACAGATCTGATTATATTTTAACACAGACTCCCCAGTTATTTCCTTTCAATAAAATATCAACTTGTTATAATAAGTTTTCAAAAAATTTAACTTCAAAAGTTAACCTAAAAAAAAATAGCCATTTAACTGACGATTCATCAATATATAAAACATTCAAAACTCCAACAGACTCTGATGTATCTTTTGTTAAGGGAGAAGAGGAAAACATAAAAATCACTACACCATTTGATGTTGAAAATGCTAAATTCATTTGGAATAATACCCAAAAAAATGACGAATAATTTAAAAAATATTAGAGATCTAACATTTGAAGAAATAGAAGAGTTTTTTTTAACTCATAATAGACCAAATTTTAGAGCAAGTCAGGTTTATAAATGGTTGTGGAGTAATTTTGTTTATGACTTTAGTCAAATGACCAACTTATCACTTAATGATAGAAATCTACTAATTTCTAATTTTGCTATCAAAAGTATTTCAAAATATGAATATATAGATAGTAAAGATGGAACCACTAAGTTTTTATTTAAGATTGATAATGAAAAAGTGGTAGAAGGGGTCCTAATACCACAAAAAGATAGGTACACAGTATGTATATCCTCTCAAGCGGGCTGTAGTTTGGCATGTAAGTTTTGTGCTACTGGAAAATTAAAGCTACTTCGAAATTTAGCTGCTTGGGAAATTTTTGACCAGGTTTATTTAATAAATAAATTTTCTTTAGAAAAATATAAAAGTAAAATTACAAACATAGTATATATGGGTATGGGGGAGCCATTATTGAATATTTCAAATGTCCTAAAAAGTATATCTTTAATAAATTATAGTCACGGACTGAATATTTCGCAAAAGAGAATAACCGTCTCTACCGCTGGCATAACTAAAATCATAAAAAAAATAGCCGATTTAAAACCAAAGTTTAATTTAGCAATTTCTTTACATTCAGCAAACAATAAAAAAAGAAGTGAGCTCATGGAAATTAATGAAACAAACAACCTCAGGAACTTATTAGCTTCAGTAAGCTATTTTTATAATATTACTAAAATTAAGCCAACTTATGAGTATGTATTGCTTAGTGGCATTAATGACTCTCAAGATGACGCAGAAGAACTAATAGAATTTTGTAAAAAATCTCCAGCCAAAGTTAATTTAATTGAATATAACCATGTGAAGGGTATTCCTTTTAAAAAGTCTACAAAAGAATCAACTCAAAAATTCATTGACATTTTAGAAAAAAATAAGATATTAGTTAAACTAAGACGAAGCCGTGGTGAGGACATTGGTGCAGCTTGCGGTCAACTTGCAACACAAAATAAAAAGTGGTAGAAGGAATAAAAAAAATCAGAAATGAAATAGAATTATTTGATAAATATTTCTCTAAGGCTTTATCATCTAAAGCCAATTTACTTCATAAAATCACGAAATACATTGGGAAAAATCCTGGAAAAAAAATTAGACCAATTTGTGTGATTTTATCTGCTGGTTTGCTAAATAATTTAAATGAGAAAATATACAGAGGAGCTGTATTAATAGAGCTTTTACACACTGCAACGCTTATACATGATGACATTGTTGATGATGCTCAACTCAGAAGATCTAAATTTTCCATTAATACTATTTGGAAAAATAAGATTGGAGTTCTAATTGGGGATTATTTTTTGGCACAAGGGCTAAAATTGTCCGTTAAATACAATGACTTTGATATTCTTGAACTAGTTTCAGATGTTGTACAAAAAATTGTTGAAGGAGAGCTTATCCAGATACAAAAAACAAAAAGACTTAATCTCACAAAAAAAGACTATTTTGAAATAATTTCACTTAAAACTGGAGCTTTGTTTGAAACATCTTTTCAAATCGGCTCACTGGGTCTCAAAATCAATGCGGACGAACAAATAAAGATAAAAAAAGTAGGCTTAAATTTAGGAATGCTTTTTCAAATTAAAGACGATATACTTGATTATACTAGAAAAAGTATTATTAGTGGCAAGTCATATGGAAACGATATCAAAGAAGGTAAAATAAATTTACCATTATTACTAGCTCTTAAAGAAATGACATTAAAAGAGAAAAATTTTACTTATAAAGTTTTGAGAAGCAAAAAAACAAAAAATAACGACATTGTCAAAGTTTTTAGTTTAATCAAGAAGTACAACGGATTAAACAATGCTAAACTAATTTCTAATAAATTTAGTGAAGATGCAAAAAAATTATTACTAACATTCCCTCAAAATAAGTTTAGAAATATAATTATGTCATTGATAGATTACTTAAATCAAAGAAAAAAATAATGCGGATTTCTAAAAAGACAATAGAGGATATTTTTAATGTCGCAACAATTGAAGACGTTATTTCTGATTTTGTCTCTTTAAAAAAAACCGGAGCAAATTACAAGGGTTTAAGCCCTTTTAATGATGAAAAAACCCCCTCATTTGTTGTTTCTCCTAGCAAGGAAATCTGGAAAGATTTTAGTTCTGGAAAGGGGGGTAATTTAGTTTCGTTTTTAATGGAACATGAACAATTTTCTTACCCTGAAGCTCTAACTTATTTAGCTAAAAAATATAACATTACAATTGAATATGATAATATTGGTGAATATGAGAAAAATGCTGCGTCTGAAAGGGAGTCAATAGTTGCGGTTCTTAGTTTTGTTAAGTCACAGTTTTGTGAGAATCTAATTAATGACAAAAATAACCCATTAAATTATTTCTTAAACAGAGGTTTTAAAAACTCCACAATTCAAGAATTTGAGATAGGATACTCACTAAAAAAAAGATCCGATATTGCCGAAAAAACAAAAAAAGCTGGATACAATATTAAGTTTCTAAAAATGGCTAATGTTGTTAATGAAAACTTAAACTGTAGATTCTCTGGTAGAGTCATTTTTCCTATACATAGTATCACGGGGCAAGTTTTGGGATTTGGAGGGAGGCTTACTGATGATAAAATTAAAGCAGCGAAGTATGTTAATTCAGATAGTTCTGAAATATATCAAAAGTCTAAAATATTATATGGCCTTCACATAGCAAAACTTCATATAAAAAAACTTGATTTTTGCTATATTGTCGAGGGCTACACTGATGTAATGGCGCTACATCAAGTTGGATTCAAAAATACCATTGCCAACTGTGGCACTGCACTAACTAAAGATCAGATTAGTCTAATAAAAAGATTCACTAAAAATATTGTAATTTTATTTGATTCAGACTCTGCGGGACATGCTGCTACAGTTAGAGCAATAGACTTAATTCTTGAGGAAAATATGACTCCAAAAATTTTGCAGTTACCAAAAAACAATGATCCAGCTTCATTTGTTTTAAGTAACTCATATGAAAAGGTAAACAAATATTTTAGTGAAAAAACTGTAGATTTTATCGAGTTCAAGTATAGTATGTACGATAGTAGCGATATTCTTAACCTTGTCAATTGCTCTAGAGAAATTTTAAAGTCAATTGTCTTAATTGATGATAGGATTTCACAGTCTCTTCACATTAGGAGGTTGTCTAAACTTTTAAATCTTTCAGAGAATGATTTGATTAGTGAAATTAAAAATATTAAAAATAAATCCTCAAGCTTTAGAAAAAAGTCTATTAATAGTAAAGACAATACTGCTTTAGATTACAATAAGCTTAAACTTGATTATTCTGAAGAATTCCAGTTAATTAGATTAATTATAAATTATGGCACAAAAAATTTCCTTATTAAAAATGGGAAGAATTTCAATGTTGTTAGTTTAATCTGTAATGAACTAGAAAAGGATAATATTTCATTCAGTGTAAATATTTTTGAAAATCTTTACAGAGAAAGTAAAAAAATAGTTGAAAAAAGAGAAAATATTGACAGGTTTACATTTTTATCAGGCTACAATAATAGTTTCAGTGTTCTTGCGTCTCACGCTTTTGGAGAACAACATATTCTCAGTAACTGGAAACAAAAAGATATTACTGTGAATGAGGAGGTTGACAAAATTTATGAAATAACAAAAGAGTCAATCATGAGATTTAAACTAAAAAGAGTTAAGCAAATGGTAAAAAATTCACTTGATGAATTAAAAAATGATAGAAGTGATGATGAAAAACTTTTAAAAAAATTTACTTCTCTAAGTAATTTAGAAAAAAAAATACAACAAGAGTTAGGAAGGTTATTTTAAATTTGATAGGAATTTCCTAAATTCAGTTAAATTAAGTTGTTGCATAGAATCACTTAACGCATTTTCTGGATTTTCATGGACTTCAACCATGAATCCGGACACATTGTATTTGACTGCTTGATTAGTCAATTCTCGAATTAAGTTTTTATTACCCGAAATATGACTAGGGTCGCAAATTAGTGGTATCTCAGGATATTTTTTTTTAAATTCTACAACTAAATCCCACCTTGGAGGATTCCTGTATTTCTCTTTACTTTCTGAAAAAAAACCCCTATGAATTACTTTTATATTTGAAACTCCCTTATTTTTAAATCTTTCAATTGTCCCAAACCAAAGCTTCATGTCAGCAAAAATGGGATTTTTAATCCATATTTCAACATCTTTATTTTTTACGCAGCTTGAAATTTGTTCAACAATAAACGGATTACAGGTTGTTCTCGCTCCAAGCCACATAGTTTTAATTTTATGCTTTAGGGCAAGCTGAACATGTTCTACAGTTCCTACTTCAACTGCACATTTGATATTGAATTTTTTTTGTATCTCTTGAGCCCAATCAAGTGCTTTTAAACCCACCCCTGAAAAACTATATGGGTTTGTCCTTGCTTTCCAAACACCACATCTAAAGAAATTAATATTTGAATGAATTTCTTTGGCTATTGAAAAAACCTGTTTTTTTGACTCAATAGCGCAGGGTCCGGCAATTATTATTTTTTTATCTTTTACCATCTAATACAATTATAAACTCCCCTTTAAGGACTGACTTTTCAATTTCTAATATGACTTCAGAAATAGTTCCTCTGTAGGCTTTTTCATGAACTTTTGAAATTTCTTTAATCACAGCAACTTTTCGGTTTCCACAATGTTCATATAAGTTGTTGAGTGTTTTTACAATACGGTGAGGTGATTCGTAAATAATT